>JAUNBK010000143.1 GCA_030527105.1 Planctomycetia bacterium | reverse complement strand
GCGCCGCCTCGAGCGAGGTCTCAAGCCGGACAATGAAAATCCGGGAGCCGGTGTCGCGCCCCGTCGGTAGTTGGATATGGGTTTGCGACTGAACACCGTTCATCCCGATCCGTTTGAGCGTTTGGGCGACCCGTTTTTCTGTAAATCCATAAATGGTCATGTTAATATCCTATTTGTTGTCGGTTGATTCCCAGGCTTGTCCAATCTTTGGTAAGGAACTGATTGAATTTCAGAAAAACGGGTTCCAGAGAGGGACCCAATTCGTAACCTTCTGCATCAAGTAAGCCCTGTTTGGGGCGTCCTTCCCTGTCAATGATTTGCGTGACGAAAGTTTTTTCTCCATCTCCCCAAGTCAAATTGCCATAATGCAGCGGAGAGGCTTGCCAAGGCTGGTCGGTGTGCGGGTCAAACTTGAACTTGATACGGTAGGAGACATGCGCGTATTTTTTCTTTTGCGTGTCGGACAATTCGATTTCCACATAATCGCACTCGATACTGGCCAAAAGGGCATGCTGCGGCGGCGCTCCCCAAAATTCGAGAGCGTTGATCGTGTTCGTGTAATTCAGCAAAATATTGGGGTTAAACGGGAATTCCATATAACGCTTGATTTCCAAAACCGGAATCACCCGATGGCGGGTTATGGGGATCTGTTCGCCGCATTTTGTCTGAATCGCTTCGCCAGTCTCTACATCCTGCCAAAGAGCTTCCTCTTCTTGCTCGGCAGACCACCGGACTTCTGGATCCAACTCCAATGGGTCGAGCAGAACATCTGAATCGAACGAACACGAAATTTTCCACAAGGCCGTCAATTTTTTCGTTCGCGGATGGATGACGCCTTCAACTTCTTTCACCGAGACGGACTTGCAAATGCAGCCGCCCAAGACACTTCCCAACCGTGGAACCGTTCGGAGGATACTTTCCTCCGATTCGTCAAAAGAGTCGGCCAATACAGTATATTCCCTTGAATATTGCCGCCTTTGCCTCCATACCGTTCCGTTTTTTTCTAACGATTTGTCGCCTTGCCGCGATGCAGAGGTCTCTCCCATTAAATAAGCCATCAAACTCCCTCCAATTTCCCACTCATTTCCGCCATTAGACCGTTGCTTTTTTCCAGCAATTCGTTCGTTCGGTCGGCTCTGACCAGAAGGGGATTCGTCCGAGACTCTCTTAACTCCAGAATTTTTTGTTGCGCCTCGGCACTTCCTTCCATTAAAGCGACCGGAGAAGTTCGCGTTGTCTGTATATTTTGATAATCCTCTTTCTTGGATTCCATATCATCCACGTTCAACTCATCCACTCGCCCCGTCCATTTTTTCAACGAGGTTTGTAGATCCTGTACCTTTTGCCACTGCGCCGCCCGTTCGACCTCGGTGCTTTCCCTCGACCTCAGCAACGTGTCCAGAATGTCCATTTCCCGTCGAAATTCTGCTTCCGTCGTTTGAGCCGTTGTTTCTGCAAGTCTTTTAGCCCCCTCATGGTCTGTTCCTTTTTGCTTTTCCCAGGCTTTTTGCTCCTCCGTTTCTTCGATTTCTTTCTGATGTTGATCAACAAAATCCCGGTATCGCGTTTGAGCGTCTATGTCCCTCTGGTTTCGGGCTTCGTCCGCTTCCGTTAAACGCTGATGCCATAGTTCCGCTTGGGAGCGGGTTTTTTCAATCGCTTCATCCAAAAGCTGGAAATCCTTCTCGCTCATTTTTTCAGGCGTTTCGTTGGCTGTGCGACGATTGTCCAGTGCTTCCTGAAATGCCTCGTCCGCTTTCTGGCTCTCTCTTTGAGCTTCCTGAAATGCCAGTTCCGGGACTTCCATTCGCTCTTTCCAAGCTCGCCGTTCCGCCTCGTCCGCCCGTTTTTGTTCAAACTCCTCTTTCATTTTCTGCAAACGCAGATTTTCCTCTTCTTTCAGCAACGAGATTCGGCGTTGCTGTTCGTCGTTAAGTCCTGCCAGAGCCGTTCTGCGTTGTTGGAGTTCTTCCTGCTCTTTTTCCGTGAGGTCTTTCCGAAGTTCCTGCTCTGTAATGAGTTGTTTTAAAAGCGTTTCCCGTTCAGTAAATTCTTTCTGAATCTCCGCGATCTTTCGCTGGAGCGCAGTTTGAGACCTTTCCCGGTCTTTCCGATACCAGTCATCCAGTTCTTTTTCTGCTTCCTGATAGACTTCCGAATATCCCAAAACCCGCGTTTGCTGCGCGGTCACGTCACCGAGTTTTTTGTCCAAGTCGGTAATCTTCTGCTTAATCTCCTCCTCGTTATCCACATAACCGAACGATGCCCAAGTACCGATTTTGCGCCATGTTCCGATTCCTCCATCAAGACGAATCGACCTTTTCAATTCGTCCCGCTGCGCTTTCAAAGCATCGCGTTCCTTTTGCAAATCTTCTGCCGCAGATTCCCGCATGACTCGCCGCAGTTTTGCAAGAGCTTCTTCCGTCCCCTCGATTTTTCCGGTCATTTCGTCGAAGGTGATTCCCAACGATTCATTTTCCTTTCCAAGTTTTTTGTGAGTCGCTTCCAAATCTTCTATCACTTTTTTAGCATGTTCTTTTTCTTTGTCGTTGAGTTCCTCCTTGCGCGCCAAGTGTTCCAGACTTTGAGCGTAACTTTCCCCACTGTTTCGGAGCGCGTCGTTCGCTTCCCTCGCCTTTGTCATTGCTTGGGCATAGCGCGTCGCTGCTGACTCCCCGCCAAAAAGCATGGACACGACGGGCAATCCCCCCTCCAAGCGCCAACAACCCTGTGATAATGAGACCGATGGGGTTGGTATTCCAGGCGATGCTTAACGCGACAAGGGAGAAGGACAATCCTTTGGCGGCAGCGGCGGCCGCCCAGGTCGTCGCCGACCAAAGCCCGTTGGCCACGGCAGCGACCAGAGATGCGGCTTTCTGGGCAGCTATGGCCCCCACCGACTTTAACAGGGAAGCCCGCTGCATGTTTTGAGCGGCGGTTTGTTGGGTAATGGTCAACGTATGTGCCCGGCGGGCGGAGATGGTGATCGTGTTGGCGGCGGCGTTCGTGGTCAGGGCGGTAGAACTTGCCTGCAATATCGGAACCAGCGCCGTTTCCGCCTTCTGGAATTGACGGCTGACGTCCAGCGCGGTCGATTGACTTTTCGCAAGTGCTCGAAGTGGCGTACCTTGCAATTGCAATACCGCCGCACGTGCTGCCAAAAGCCGGACATTTTCCCGAAGAATCACGCTTTGGCGAAGGATAATCAGCTGATGGTTTTGGGCGGCTGTGGCGCTGGTCATTTCCGCCACCGCAGCACTCCCCATCGTGGCGGCGAGTTTCTCCGTCGCAACCGCTCCTGCAAGGGTGGTTCGTGTGAACAAGGAGCGGAAAAACGCGGCGGTTTTCGTCTTGATGGTCGCTTGGATTTCCGCCACAGACATGAATTGAAGCGCTGCGGCATTCGTGGTCAGAGCACCCGCGTTTCTCATCTGGTGAAGTGTCAGGTATTCCGAAGCAATCGCCGCCGCACTCATACTTCGACGAAAGTCCTCTACGACTCTGCCTCCCGTCACAAAAGACGCCAAGGTAGCTTTAAAAGCATTCCCCAAATCCCTGACGCTCCCACCAACCGCCAATAATGTACTGCTTGCCAATGTCCAACCATAGCGAAATGCGGCAAGTCCTCCATAAACCGCCACCAGTCCGCCGGAAAGTTTGGTGAGGTTTACCGCAACATCCGCCAGGGAGGACGTGACATTCGGGCTTTCCTGAACGAATCGGCTGATGCTGGCACACAAGTCCGCCGTCTGGTTGGCGGCTTTCGTCACAAATGGGGCGAAAACCATCCCGACATTTTGTGAAACCGCCAGCGTCGCACGATTCATGTTGTCGTAGGCGTCTGTCAGTGCGGCAGCTTTGGCGGCACCTTCGGAATCCATGACAAATCCGAGCCTCCGAGCCTCTTCGCGGAGCTTCTCAATTCCCCCCACTCCCTGCTTTAACATCGGCAGGAGCTTTTCTCCCGCCCCGCCAAAAATTTCCGTCGCGGCTGCCGCCTGTTCGGAATGCGATTCCAGGCGACCTAACGCATCGACCACCGCGTAAAATTGTTTTTCGGGAGAAAGACTTTGCAACGAATGAAGCGAAAGACTCAACCTGACCAACGCCTCGTCATTCCTCTGTATTTTTTCCGCCAGCGGCCACATCAGATCGTGAATATCTTCCAGCGCCGCGCCGTACTGCCCAGCCACATAGCCGAGTTCCGACAGCGATTTGACGCCTATCCCCGTCCGAAGCGACATTTTATCCAGCTGGTCGCCTACCATGGCAAAATGAGTGGCGGTTGCTCCTATCGTAGCTCCCAAGGTCGCCCAAGCTGCTGTTGCGACTTTGGCCGCCTGCATGGAAAGATTGCCAAAACGGTCTAAAAGCGTTGTGGCTTTGGCTACGCCACGATTCAATTCCGTGGAATCGGCCGTCAATTTTACAAACGCTTCGCCCAACTGAATCGCTTGAACACTCATCTCTTGTCACCCTTTTTTGGATTTTTGACGAATCCCCCCCCTTGTGGGAAAATTCCTCTTGTGCTACACTGCGGCTAGTTGCGTTGAAATCTCCGATTCCGTCCGCCGTTGGATGCTCACGCACCACGGCTCGCAAAGCGTTGCGTAAAAAACGAGTATTGTTTCACCCCAACAACCGAACCATTATCCAAGGAGTCTCTCATGGCGCTTGCAACTGCCTTCGAATCCCTACCCACATGGCTTTACTGGGTTATCGCCTTCGTGTTTTTTGCTCTTTTCGTCGTGGTCGCAACCACCTGGAAATTTTGGAAAACCCATCCTGAAATACGTGCCTTTTGGTTGTTCTTTTTTCCCACCCTTCTATTCTTATGCCCACTTTGCCCGTTGGTTTGTGGTCTGTATTCGCTTCTGGGAATGGGAACTATGCTGACCATCTTCGCAGGAATGATCACCACGTTTCTTCTCTGGGGGATTTGGATCGTCCTCGCCAGTTATCCTGTGATGCGGTACTTTGACATCCGATGTGGAAACGCAACGTTCGACAGTGCCCACTGGAGGAATTACTGCCGCGAGGCTGTTGAAGCCAGGGAGGAAAAAGCCAAACGCTAAAGTAAACGCATCGTGTTTGTTTTATAATACTTCGCGTTGAAAGTTCCCGTTCCGTCCGCCGTCGGAGCTACGCACCACGGCTCGCAAAGCGTCGTGCAAAACGGGAATTTTAAACGACGATGAGTATATAATACTTCGCGTTGAAAGTTCCCGTTCCGTCCGTCGTCGGAGCTACGCACCACGGCTCGCAAAGCGTCGCATAAAACGGGAATTTTAAAGGAGAACGAGTATATAATACTTCGCGTTGAAAGTTCCCGTTCTGTCCGTCGTCGGAGCTACGCACCACGGCTCGCAAAGCGTCGCGCAGAGCGGGAATTTTAAATGACAATGAGTATAATAGGCTAACTGTTAAATTTATGAAGCGCCAACACGGGGACCCGCCTGAATACGCACGGTGTTGAAACTTGGATATCTGTTCGTATTCTGGATTTCACTATATATGTCCAAACTTTCACTCATGTCCTCAATCGTTACAACAAGAGCGTAGGGCACGTCTACAGCCCGTTCCCATCGACTGAAAAGTTCCATCCAGATTTCCCAATCTCCTGAATTATAATACTTCGCGTTAAAATTTCCGGTGCCGTCCGCCGTCGGAGCTACGCACCACGGCTCGCAAAACGTCGCGTAAAACGGGAATTTTAAAGGAGAACGAGTATAAATTTGGAAAAAGTCTTTTCGTACTGATAGCACGTGTCCCACTTTCTTCTTCCCAGGTTGGGAATTTCGTTGATATCTGATAATCGACTATCATTTTCGGCTCTGTGTTTTTTCAGATTGGTGCGAATTCTGGCTCCCGTATAATTGGTCCCTTTGGTTATGTCGACTGAAGGTGTGTAAACACAGGTAACACGCACTTTCGCCCCATTTCTTTTTCCCTGTTGTGCCAAAATCTGAGGCATATAAATCTTTACATGATTCTTGGTGTCTGGATTCATTACTCCTGTTCGCGCAAATGTCACTTTTGAGGAGGAAGAAAAAAGGCTTTCCTCAACATTGGGAACCCCTCTTCCCAAAAGAATCCGACAGGTTTCAAGTTCTTCTTCCGTGACGTCTTCCGGTCCCCATAATGCAGTGCTAGCGCATGAACGAGGTAAAATATAACGATTAACGTTTTGGAGCTTATTTTGCCGAATAATATTGAAAAGTTCGAAGAAAGGAGATTCCGAAATGCGCAAAATGAGCATGGATGAAAGGG
>JAUNBK010000031.1 GCA_030527105.1 Planctomycetia bacterium | reverse complement strand
ACGGCTCGCAAAACGTCGCGCAAAACGGGAATTTTAAACGACGATGAGTATAGAAAGATTAAGGTTCTGGGTGCCCGAAGGGTTCATCAGGTGAAAAAACGACCAATACGTTCCACAGGTGATGGTTTTGAGTTCTCCGTATCGTAGTGGACATACGCCGTGTTTCCGTCGAGAGATTCTCACACATCGTAGAAATTATAATACTTCGTGTTGAAATTTCCCGTTCCGTCCGCCGTTGGAGCTACGCACCACGGCTCGCAAAGCGTCGCATAAAACGGGAATTTTAAAGGAGAACGAGTATATAACCCGACGCACTGCCGACGGTCACCGAAAGGGCGGGTTGTCAAGTAGAAAGATGGATTTTTTTCTAAAAATTTCTTAAAATTTTTGACACACAACCTTTTTGCCCTGTTTCAGCCAGCCAAATTGGTGGGAACTTCAAGGTGTCGTCAGGCACTCTCTGGAAATTTTTCTCTTAAAAAGATCCTCGCCCGTCGGCGTCGGCGGTCGAAACGTTCCAATCGATTTCTTCCCCTTCTTCGCTTACAAGAATTTTCGCATCCTTGCCAAAATTTTGAGAAAAAATGGGAAAAATCTCTCAAAAATACCTTTTTTCGTTTGCGCACTCGTTGACAAAATGGGGAAAGTATGCTTTAATAGAGTCATATTGTTTGTTGTGGTACTCTTTTGTATCCATCGTACCTTAAAATCCGAGTTTCGGGAGCCGTGGTGCGCAGTTTCAGTGGCGGGCGGAACCAGAATTTCAACGTGAAGCATTATAAAACCGCTTCTGCTTCAGCTCGGCTTTTTTCGAGAATCAAAAGTCCCTCAACGACAAAAAGTCCCTCAACGACAAATCGTACAACACTAACACCGCTTTTTTTAACGCCTCTGTTGGTTTTTAGCATGCGAGCGTTTTCGAGCGCCAACCAATGACTCAACGAGACACGAAGCGGGTTGGACACATTTTTGAAACCAGGTATAAGGAGTAGTGAGTTTATGTTAAAAAGATGGATCCTGCCTGCATTTCTCGGCTTGATCTGCGCGGTGGTACCCTCCGTACGCGCGGAAGTCGAATTGACGACGCAGAGTTGGGCAAACAACTCGGATGATTTCGTCACGATGCAGAACGACGTAGCAATTGGGCACGTCCTCAATTTTATGAACTTTGCTGGCGCGCGAATCGTCGAGTCCTCTGGCATTGATCAAGGGAGTTTTGTCGCGATCTCCGACAGTCTTGTGGGTCAATTGGGACAAGATGGACGAATCGGAGTCTCGGGAAAACCCGCGCGACTCGTCGTCTATTTGGGAAAGCCTCGTTCGATCAAGGAAATTTGCATTTATACAGGGAATATTGATTCTCGTGCGAATCAGGATTATGAGGTCCGCTTCGCGAATAACGAGCAAAATCCCGGACAAAAACCTACTTTTCCTGCGGAACCGACGCTGACGACCGGCGACAAAATCCTCGGCTCCAACGGTGGTGGTTTTAAAACCTCTTTCCGCGAGACGGAAGATGGAAAATTCATCGGCGATGGAAAATACGATTGGGTTGAGTTCCGCTTCTGGCAGACGTATCCCTCGAAGGCTGGCGACCCCGCCAAGTCGAAATCCCCCGCCAATAGTTGGACGTCTTTGATTGAAGTGCAGATTGTCGGCGACGAAAAAGACCCCAACCTCTACGGATCGGAAGAAGAGAAAGTCGCGACTCAGGAGATGATGGCGCGCCGCGCGCTTGAGATGAAGCTGCGCAAAATTTCTGCCGACGCCGTCGATGCGCTTGGTAAGATGGATTCGTTGCAAATGGCGATCGAAGACCTCGCCAAAACGTTTCCCGACAAATACGATGGCGAGAAGTACCTCGCGCAGTTGAAGGGCTATCGCGACACACTCCTCAATATCGACCCGCAGGACCCCAAAGCGGTGGAAAACGCCCTCAAAACGGCAGAAGAGTTCCTCAAATTCCGTCGCGAAGCGCTGCTCGCCAACCCGCTTCTCGACTTTGACAAAGTCCTTGTCCGTACCGCGACAAATGCCGGCTTGGAAGCCAACTGGATGTCCAACTGCTCACGCGGAAAGAAGGATTATGGCAATCGAATCCAATGGCTCTCGCTGAGCGACCCGAATGCGGAGCTTCATCCGCTTATTGAGCCGCCGAAAAACTCGTTCCTTGGCGACATTTGCCTCCATTGGGATGCGAAGCGCATTTTGGTCACAGCGCTCTCCGACAAAAACACGTGGGAGGTGTTCGAGGTGCATCTCGACAAACCGACCGAGTTCAAGCAGATTTCTCCGTTCCTTGGTCCGGATGTGGACAATGTGGAAGGGTGCTACCTGCCGGATGGCGCTCACCTCTTTATCTCGAGTGCCTCGATGATGGGCGTCCCCTGCATTGGTGGAGCGGGACATGTTGGAAACATCTTCCGCGTTGAGAAAGACGGCAAGACCACGCGCCAACTCACGTTTGAGCAGGATCAAGACTGGTGCCCGGTCGTCCTCAACAATGGGCGTGTCATGTTTTTGCGTTGGGAATATGTCGATACGAACCACTATTTCACGCGTATCATGATGCATATGAACCCCGACGGCTCCAACCAAATTGAGTACTACGGGAGCAACTCCTACTGGCCCAACAGTATGTTTTATGGGAAGCCGATTCCGAACAGTTCGAAATTCGTCACCATCGTGACGGGGCACCATGGAGCCGCGCAGCGTCAGGGCGAGTTGGTCATTTTCGACCCCAAACTTGGGCGTCACGAAGCGGACGGCGTCGTTCAGCGCATCCCCCATCGCGGGCAGAAGGTGGAACCGATCATTCGCGACGCGTTGGTGGACAATTCCTGGCCGAAGTTTTTGTTCCCATTCCCTTTGAGCGAGAATTATTATCTCGTCTCTTGCCGACTCACGCCGCAGAGTCCGTGGGGGCTTTATCTCGTCGACACGTTCGACAACATGCTTCTCATCAAGGAATCGACGTCGTTTGGCATATTCGAGCCGCAGGCACTTGTCGAGCGCCCGGTGCCGCCAGTCGTCGCGTCGCGTTTGATTGAGGGTGAGACCGATTCGACCGTTTTTGTCACGGACGTCCACTTCGGTCCCGGTTTGAAAGACGTTCCGCGTGGGACGATCAAAAAGCTCCGCCTCTTCGGCTATCAATACGGCTACCGCGGCATCGGCAACCACGACATGATGGGTATCGAAGCGTCTTGGGACTCCAAAATTCTCCTTGGCGAAGTCCCGGTGTATGAGGACGGCTCCGCGTTCTTCCGCATCCCCGCGAACACGCCGATTGCCATTCAGCCACTCGACGAAAAAGGGAACGCGGTGCAAATCATGCGCTCTTGGCTCGTCGGAATGCCGGGCGAGGGTGTGACGTGCGCGGGCTGCCACGAGTCGCAAAACAGCGCCACGCCGTCGAAGCGAACCATTGCAATGACGCGACCTCCTGTGCCGATTCAGGAATTCAATGGCGAGTCGCGCCCAATGGGATTCCGTCGAGAGGTTCAGCCCGTTCTCGACAAATATTGCGTTGGATGCCACGACGGATCCGAGCCGAATCGCCCCAACCTCAAGGACGTCTCGCGACCCAGGGAGGCTTGGAATGGACACTTCGGTCGTTCCTACATCGACTTGATGCCGTACGTCCGACGACCCGGTCCGGAGAGCGATGTCCATATGTTCAATCCGATGGAGTATCACACGAACACGTCGCCTTTGTTCCAAATGCTGCGCGATGGGAATCACTACAACGTGAAACTCGACGATTTGTCGTGGCGATCGCTCGCTCTTTGGGTGGACATGAACGTGCCGTATCACGCCACGTGGACGGAAGTTTCCGAGGCGTTCCGCGGCAATGCGGATGGCGTCCAGAGAATGGCGAAGCGCACGCAGGAAATTCGTTCTCTCTATGCGAACCTTCATCAGGATCCGGAGCACGGAAGCAACCACATCCCAGATCGTCCTGAATGGGTGAAGCCAGAAGAGTGGAAGGAGCCGAACACTGCCGCGCCAGCGGGTGCGAAAGTGGAAGTCGCTGGCGAGCTTGGCGAGAAAATGAGTGTCGACCTTGGTGGCGTGGAGATGGAGTTGGTGCGCGTCCCGGCAGGGAAATTCGTGATTGGTGACGATTGCAAGCATCCTGCCGAAGCGAATCGAAACGAAGTCGCGATCGAGAAATCCTTCTTCATGGGAACGACGGAAGTAACGAACGAAATGTACGCCCTTTTCGATCCTCATCACGACAGTCGCTACATCGATCAGCAGTGGAAAGACCACACGTGGCCTGGCTACGCGCACAATTTCCCGCAGCAGCCGGTCGTTCGCGTCACGTGGCAGGAGGCGGTTGAATTTTGTAAGTGGCTCTCCGAGAAAACGGGCAAAAAATTCCGACTCCCGACCGAGGCGGAGTGGGAATGGGCGGCAAAAGCGGGCAAAGATCAACCCTTCTGGTGGGGTGGTTTGGACGACGATTTCGGTCCTTACGCCAATCTTGCGGATCGAAGTTTGCGCCTCTTCGTGTGCAAGGGAGTGAATCCGCGCCCCGTCAAGGCTGCTGAGTTCGAAGCGTTTTGGCCTCGAATCGACACCGTGGACGACGGACAACTTATCCCCGGTTGGGACACGGCAACCCACGCCAATTCCCCCGCAAGCGACGACCCCGGCAAGGGTGTTGCGTGCTATCAACCAAACCCGTGGGGCTTGTTCGACATGAATGGCAACGTGGCGGAGTGGACGTATTCCGACTACAAGCCGTATCCCTACAACGCGAACGATGGGCGCAACGCGGGCGATCCCGCAGTGGAAAAAGTCGCGCGTGGTGGTTCGTGGTTCGATCGTCCTAAAACGGCGCGAAGTGGATATCGTCTGCCATATTTCACGTGGCAGCGTGTCTACAACGTCGGATTCCGCGTGATTTGCGAGGAATAAATCCATCCTGAGGGAGGAGGCGCGCGTCGCACCCTCCCTCTTCTTTTTCGAAAACTCTGACAAAACGATTCCAGGTCGTAGATTTTCGTCGAATTCCTCTTGACACAACATCGTGAAACGTCTATACTCTTTTGGCTCGGGTTGTTCCGCACAATATGGAGATTTTGACGATGAAAGATTATAGCCGTTTCGCGCGCCGTGGGGGATTGAAGATTGCTTTTGTGTCTCTTTTTCTCGGGGCGCTCGGCTCGTTGTGGGGAGGGTGCCTTCCGTCGAATGTCGCGGTGGCGCAGGAGATGGCGCAGGCGAGTGTGCCTCGATATCTCGCGCTCGCCAACGGACAGGTGATGCACGGCGTTGTCACGACGGAGGGGAATCGATACCACTTACAATTGCCGGTCGGCGTCGTTTCGTTCGAGCGCGAGCAAGTCGTTCAGGTTGCGGATTCTCTTCAGGAAATTTATGCGCAGCGCACTTCAAACATCCCGATCGATAGCGTCAGTCGGCGAGAGGAGATGGTTTCATGGTGCCTTCAATACCACTTGTTGGACGAAGCCGAGACGGAGTGGAACATCTTGCGTCTTTTGGCTCCCGACTCGTCTCGAACGGAGGCGCTCGGACGCCGGATCGAGTACGCGCGCAAGGCGGCATCGGCGCAGCAGACCCAGTCTCCATCCGCTTCATCCGAGAGCGCAATTTCCTCTGTTGTGCCCGAGGAAAACGTTTCCCCTCAGGAGCTTCAACGGATGGCGGACTCGTTGCCTCAGGACGCGGTTGAGCTTTTTCGCAAGCGGATTCAGCCTGTCCTGACGCGAAACTGCATGGAGTCGGGGTGCCACGGTCCCGACTCCACGACCGGATTCAAGCTCTTGCGCGTCACGTCCGCCACGCCACGCACAACGCTCCTCAAGAACATCCGCACCTCGCTCCAATTTATCGACACCGAGCGCCCCGAGGAGAGTGCGTTTCTTCGCAAACCCGTCTTGCCGCACGGTCCGACGAATCGCGAGGAAATCATTTTCCCCTGCGCGAAATATGGCTCCTACCAACTCCTCATCGCGTGGACGTATCTCGTGACGCGCAACGAGTACGTGATTCCGCGCGAGACGCTCCTCCCCCCACTTCGACTTACCCCCACATACACGCCGACACAGAGCGGGCTGCGTCGAATCTCCTCCCACTCGCTCCCCAGCGGGAGTCTCTTCGAAATGTATGGAGTCCACGAGAGTCTTCTGCCGCAGACGTTGTATCCCGAGGAATATACGCGTCCGACGCCGAATGTCTACGTTCCCCCGTTGAGAATCCTCCCGCAGGAGGGCGTTGTGCCCGCGTCAAGCAACTTGCCAATCGACGCCCCCTCAGGAGTGACACCAGCTTCGGCGCAAGAACCCGCCGAATCTCTCGAACCCGAAGAGGGTGCCGAGTGGACGCCCGACATGGCTGAGGAATACATTCGCCCCGCACGTATCTACGCGCCGGGTGAGTCGAGTGGGGACATTCGTCACGTGAATCCCGCAGCAGGTTTGGCACCCTCTCCCGTACCTTCGCCGCAGATGCCGACGCCGCAAGAGACGATGCGTTCCGCGAATCCGGTGGAAGTCCATAATCGTTCGATGAGCGACGGGGCGTACAATTATGAACTCCAACGCGAGAAGCCCCCCGTGCAACAGCGTCCACGCGAGGGCGTTCTCCTTTGGGAGCAGATGCTTGAGCTTCAAAAGATCGAGCAGGCTCCCCGTTGATGCAAAAGAGGACGATTTATTCCGGCTTTTTCCTCAGTTGAATCCACTCGGCGTGGAACGCTTGATCCTCCGGCTCATCAATTCGACGGAACGTGTGCGCTCCGAAGTAGTCGCGCTGCGCTTGGAGCAGATTCGCGGGGAGTGTCGCACTTCGATATCCATCATAATAAGCGAGAGCGCCAGAGATTGCGGGGACGGGGACGCCGCGCTCAACGGCAGTTTTTACGACGTTCCGCCACGCAGCCTGCGCCTGAGTGACCTCGGAGCAGAAATAATCGTCGAGCAGAAGGTTGCCCAAAGCGGGATTTTTGTCGAACGCTTCCTTGATTCTCTGGAGGAAGACGGCACGAATGATACATCCGCCGCGCCAGAGGAGGGCGATTTGTCCATAATTCAAATCCCAACCGTCCGCCGCTGCCGCCATCTGCATTTGAACGTATCCTTGTGCGTACGAACAAATCTTGGAGGCATAAAGCGCTTTTCGCACGGACTCGATGAATTCCTCCTTGCACCCCTCAAACGGCGGGAGCTGCGCGGGGCCCGCGAGGACTTTGGCGGCATCGACTCGCGCCTTCTTTTGCGCCGAGAGTGCGCGCGCGTAGACGGCTTCCGTCACGAGAGTGCTTGGTGCGCCAAGATCGAGAGCAAGCTGGCTCATCCATTTGCCCGTCCCTTTCGCGCCTGCCGTGTCGAGAATGAAGTCGACGAGGAAACCACCCGTCTTTTCGTCTTTGACGCTAAAGATATCGCGCGTAATCTCGATCAGGTAGCTGTCGAGGTTGCCCTTGTTCCACTGAGCAAAAACGTTGTAGAGTTCGTCATTATTGAGTCCAAGGACGTTTTTGAGGAGCCAATACGCTTCGCAAATGAGCTGCATGTCGCCATACTCGATGCCGTTGTGGACCATTTTGACGTAGTGCCCTGCTCCGCGCGGACCAACCCACTCGCAACACGGAATGTCGTGATTGGGACCGACTTTCGCGGAGATGGCTTGGAAAATTTCCTTCACGAGCGGCCACGCTTCTGGCGACCCGCCAGGCATCAAACTCGGACCAAGACGCGCACCTTCCTCTCCACCAGAGACACCCGTCCCGATGTACAAAAGCCCCTTGGACTCGACGTAGCGCGTGCGTCGATCGGTGTCACGATAATGAGTATTCCCCCCGTCGATAATGACGTCGCCCGGCTCGAGAAGCGGGATCAGCTCTTCAATGACGGCATCGACTGCCGCATTTTTGGGATAGAGCGCGACTTCCGGTGCCGGGACGGGGTCTTTCGACTGAATCATCAGCATCACCTTGCGTGGGCGCTCGAGATTCTCGACCAACTCCTTGAGCGAATGGCACCCCACAATATTCCGCCCCTTCGCCTGAGGAGAGGCGCAGAACTCGTCCACTTTCGACGTCGTGCGATTAAAAACCGCAACGCTGAAGCCATGATCCTCCATATTCAGCACAAGGTTCTGTCCCATAACGGCCAGCCCCATCAAACCAATTGAGCATTTCGACATAATCTCGCATCCTTCTATACTCGCCATGCTTTCAAATCCGATTTCCCGACGTTTTGCGAGCCGTGGTGCGTAGCTCCAACGGCGAACGGATCCGGAAATTCAAACGCGAAGTATCATAAAATAGTTTCTCTCTTACAAAATCCCCAAAAAACAACTTCGACCAACGCAGCCGAACGAAACGGGGCGAGTTGCAAACGTCGCAGCCTTTGTGCAAACGCAACACTCTCCGCTATTTTAGCACAAATGAACGAGAAGTCAACGGGATACGCCGAGAAAAAACAGACTTGGGTGCCTTCAACTTTGGTGGGCACCCATTTGGGGGACAAATGGGGAGTCACCAAAGTTTGCGTTCGGGATGCGACGAATGGAAGGGAGAATCACTCGGCACGTCATCCAGAACTACGCTTCGCTTCGTTCTCGGCTCCGGGGAATTTCAACGAGAAGCATTTAAAGCCGAAGAATACGCTTGAAATGTTTTCTTATCGAAGCAAACGAAAAAAACGGTTTCTATAAACCGAGCGGGAAAATCGCGAACGGTTCGGATTGCAATCGGTGCAGCCAAGTCGAGAGGGAAATGATAAACGCCCGTGCTAATGGACGGAAACGCAATTGTTCGACATTTTTTCTCCTCTGCCAGAATGAGAGAATTTCGATAGGAGTTTTCAAGGAGCTGAGGTTCGCCATGCGATCCCCCCCCCCAACGCGGACCTGGAGTATGAATGACCCAAGTTGCGGGAAGTCGGTAGCCCTGTGTGATCTTCGCCTCGCCCGTCTTGCAGCCCCCCAAAGCCTTGCATTCCTCCAAGAGACGTCGTCCCGCCGCGCGATGAATGGCACCATCGACTCCGCCACCACCCAAGAGGGTGCAATTTGCCGCATTGACGATCGCATCAACCTTCATTTGCGTGATATCGCCACGCACGAGAGTAATTTCCATTTTATGCAGTCCCTATAAATTTTCACCCAAGATACGAAAAAGCCCCTGCCAAATGGAGGGGCTTCAAACGCTCGAGTATTATAAACCCGCAAACTTAATCTTCGACGCGAGCTTCTCGATTTTTCCATCTTTCATCCGTCCAGAACAGGCACCTAATACCTGAACGACATAAGCGTACTTCAAATGCCCGTCCGGCGCAAGCTCGACGGTAGGATCGCTCCCTCCGCCAGTGCCACCAACTCTCCCACGAATCAAATTGCTCAACTCTCCGAGCGGCACCTTCGTACCGGTTTTGCTCCCAATGGTGATGGAAGCCAAATCCCCGTTGGACTGTGCGTTGAGGAAAAGCGTAATCGTTTCTGGAGGCTCAATGTCCGCCTGCTGGTTGACGCCGGCCTGTAGTGGCATTTTCATGTTAAAATCACCCTCCGCATCAACAATTTTGAGCGTAAGGATAAAAAAGATCAACAGCTGGAAGACCATGTCAATCATCGGGGTCATATCCCCTTTGACCTCTTCCGTACCGCCTTTTTTACGTGCCATTTTTCCTTCTCCCTCCTACTGCTTTTGTTTCACACGAAGTGCAAAGGTATCAATGCCAGTATACTGACACTCCCGAATCACCTTCTGAACAAAATGTATTTCCGTATCCTGGTGCGCACGAATAATGACCGTCATTTCTGCAGCCGCCTTTTTCTTGGTTCTCACGACATAGTCAACCTCACTCTTCAGGCTGGCCTTGAGACGCGAGAAATCGATCTCAGCAGCAGGGTTCTTCTTGTTGGGAACATTAAAGTCAATTTCGTTGGCACCGAGGAAAATTTTGTATCCCGAGGGCTTCGGCGCAATCTGGAGCGTCAGAGCGTTCTCAATCGGCTGCTCGGGCGGCTTGACCATGTTGCTCTCCGGCAGAACGACCATCTGATTCTGGTCGGCCTCGGAAAAATTAATCAAAATCAAGAAAAAGATCAGGAGCTGAAACACCATGTCAATCATCGGCGTATTGTCTCCCTCGACAACTTTCTCTTGTGGACGTTTTCGTGCCATTTTTTACCTCCTGTCAGGAAATGAACTTATTTCTTCTGAGCGGAAGCCAACACTTTTCCAAGAAGGTCTTCGCTAATTGCGCTCACCTCAAAAATGGTTCGCGCAAGCCGGTTTTTGAGCACTTGGTAAGCAACGAGCGCGGGAATCGCGACCATCAACCCGACCATGGTCGTGAACATAGCGGTCGAAATACCACCCGCCAACTCGTTCGGCTTCGGCGCCGTGACGGCGTTCGCGATAACTTGGAAGGACATAATCATACCTTGCACCGTTCCGAGAAGCCCGACCATTGTGGCGGTCGAAGCGATCAAACCTATGTAGCTCAAGCCGTGCTCGAGCGACATGGAGAAGCTGTCGGACGTTTCCTGCATGGCTTCAACCGCTTTGTCGTAGCCCGAGGTGAGCTTGGCAAGCCCCGCCGTGAGAACTTGTCCGAGATAAGAATCGTCATTCTTCGTCATCTCGTAAGCCTGTTGGAATTGACGCTGATTAAGCAACTCCTCAAACTGTTCCGCCATTCCAAGAGGAATGTTCTGGGTGCGACGCAACGCCAGCCCGTACTTGAAACACAGGGCGACAAAAGCAAAAGAAATGAGCAAAAAGGTGATACTATACGTGGGACCCAAGGAATTCCACGTCCAGACGAGCAGGTTCGTGTCGTTTTTCGCCGCCTGTTCGGCTTCCTGAGCAAACGCCACAGGAGCGTCCATCACCAAGACCGCCGAAAAGGCAGCCACAAAAGCAGAACCAAGGACGAGGGAAACAAGTCCCGCACCAACCCAACCAAGCAAAGATCTTTGCTTCATTACAACCTCCAAAATCTAGCTATTATCGTTCGTATAAATTATTTCGCGTTATGGAAAAGAGAAAACGATTGAAGTTAATTATAACTCCACAAACTCTCTTTCTACTTCTTCCTATAAGTTTACAACAAATTTGAAAATATAAAATGGGGTGAGGGGCAAAATTTCGCGAAAAAACTGGAATTTTTTTGAGAATCCTCCCCTCTGCCACTCTCTCATTGGTGCATGTAGCCTCTGAGCTGCGTTGCACGCGTTGTGTCTCCCTCTTTTTCTGCCAACGCGATCAGCTTCTCAAGTGCCTCGAATCGCGTGAGCGGGTCGGTATTATAGAGAAGGAACGTGTGCATGTAAGCGAGCATCGCGTCCTTCGCCTTACCTCGTTGTTTCTCGAGCGCTGATCCCAGCGTGTTGTATGCGTTCGCATTCATCACGGTGTCGGTGCGAGAAATTTTCTTCAAAACCTCTTCACACTTTTTCTCCGCCTCCTCATAATTCTTGTTGGCAACGTCTGCGCGCGCCTGCCCTAATTGACACGCAACGAGAAGCTCCGCTTGAAGTTCGCCCTCGATGGAATCCGTGACGATGCGCCGCATCTCCGTGTACGCCTTTAACGCGTCGTTGCCTCGCCCTAAAGCGATGCACACCTTCCCGATTCCATCGTACGCCCGGGCTTTGTAGCCCATATTCTCTGACTTCGCGAGCGTGGAAAACGCCCCTTCAGCAACCTTCCAATTCTTCATCTGAACGGCAATATTGCCCAAAAGCAGCGTCAACTCGTACGTGTGGAAGCTGCGCGTGTGCTTTTTAAGATAGGTGTTGAGCATACCTGCCGCGTCGCGCAAAGAAACATCTCCGCCCGAGTAGGCAATTCGCACGCACGCCATCGCCAATAAATAGTCACGCTCCTGCTTTTGGAACTCGCTGTTGAGGATGTTGTCCTTCACGTTCCTGAGGAGGTCGCGCGCATCCTCGTTTTGCCCATTTGACATCATTTCGCGAGCCGTGCCGAATTGAGAAGGCTCTCCGTCGTACACAATCTGCTTCACATCGTCCACTGGAATCACTTCTTCCATACCGTTACGGTCGATCGTCACGGTGTCTGGCGACGTCGCCGTAACCGTGACAAGCGGCGCGTTCTCGGTGCTGTACCGGAAGACGCGGTCTGCATAAACCTCACCAACCAACACACCAAATATCGAAACCGCCGATAACACCATGAAAAGACGCTTCATATCTACTCCTTTACCCTTTTATTCTAATGCTATTCTAGTTTTATTCTAAATTGCCGCAGGTTTGTCGTGTCTTCGTGAGAATGCGCCGCTGGATAATGCCGACACACTCTCACGCGAACACATTCACTCTCAACGCAATCCCTCGCCAGACGAGTCGTCCGAGGAAGGACGCTTCACGACCTTCTTGATCACCTTTTTCACCACCGGCTTCGAGGCGGAAGATTCCTCCCCCCCAGGTGCCGAAGAGGTCGGGGGCGTCTGGGCTGATGGCGCTTGGGTTGGGGTCGAGGCTTCGTCCTCACCCTTTCGCTCCGGCGCGGGCTTCTTCACGACGGGCTTTCTCACAACGGGTCGCTTCGCCTCAGGCTCAGATTTTGTCCCTCCGCCCGATTCCTCACCATGCGAGGACGCGCCCGCAGCGGGTTTTTTCACGGGTTTCGGCGCAGGTTTCTTCTCAGGTGGAGACTTTTTCTCCGGTGCCGAAGGAGCCGCTGGTTCGTCCGTCGTGAAGAGAGGAATGTCCAAGGAGACCTTCTCAGTCGGTGTGGTCGGGATGTGGACAGGCGCGTCACCAATACCCAACGCAGCAAAGACGTTCATCGCCTCGGTGGCATCCGGCGCTGGCTCCTCGCCAAGTCCCTCTGGAACAGTCACCTGACTTGGGACGTCGAAATCGGTCGGCACCTCGGAAAGAGTCGTACTCTGCGCCATGGCGGCACGCCGTTTGTCCGCCAGCCCCTTCTTGGGCATCATGATATAAATAAGCCCGAAGATCGTCACGAGGACCGCAAGACCGATACCGCCCCAAAGAACTATGGGATTCATTGGTTTCGCAGGAGGCGTCATGGCACGGCGGGCACGGTCTTCCTCCTGAGCGAGTCGTGCGTCCTCTTCCTCCTCAATCGTTCTGTTTTTCGCGACCTGAACCGGGTCGACCTCGTCCTTCGCCTCGTAGACGACCTTTGTGAGCGCCTTCAAACCTTTGGCGTCCTCCTTCAAACCCGTCTGCGCGCGGCGCAAAAGTGCGTCGAAGATGTCGCGATACTGCTCTCCGGACTCTGTTTCGCCACCCATGTCGTCGTAGGTTTGGAAGATATTGTTGATACGCTTTTGAGCGCTCTTGAAGTTGGACTCCGGACTGTCCCCCGCTTCCGCGAGAATAAGCCGAGCCTCCACCAAACAGGCTTGGATGTGGAAATAGACGACGCGGATCAACTCCAGTTCCTCAGGACGTTTCTCGGTCTTGAAGCGTCTGTCGTACGTTTGGAACAATTTATTGAACCCGAAAATGGCATTCTGCTTTTTCTTGTCGACGACAACCGGGACGTCGCCCATGAGACTTTTCTTGATGATTTTGATCTTTTCTGCGGGGTCTTTCGTCTGCCTCCCCCACGCGAGCATCGCCTCGGCAGTCTCCAATTGGAGTGAGAACGCACCAGACTGCTCCTTCAAAATCTCGCCATAAATCTCAATTGCTTTCTCATAATCGCCCTGTTTAACGAGACACGCCGCAATACGCATGTTGATCGTGCTCAGGGTTTTCTTGACCCGGGCAGCATGGTCCTCGTCCGAGGCACCGTCGCGACGGGTGAGGAATTCTGGATCGCTCGTGACGCGCTTCGAAAGGTCCGCATAAGTTTCCGCCGCGTTCGAATAGTACCGCTCGGCAGCTTGTGCCGCCGCGACGCTCTTCCCAGAGACGCCGTCCGCCATGGAGAGATACATTTGCGCAACCCACATAAGGGAACCAAAGGTGTTGCCGGAGTCGCGTTTTCGAATACGATCGAGGAACATCTCGAAGCCCTTCTGGACTTTCGCGACGTTCTCCGCGTCCCCCTCCTGAGTGAGCTGTCGGAGCGTTTCCTCCAACTCCTGCCCCAAACGGATGTACGTCATAGTGAGTCGCTCTTCCATACCAGCGTCGCCACCCTCGCTTGCCATCGCTTCGAGATCATTCAGGATTTTCTCCGCCTCCTCCTCGTCGTTGCTCGTGACGTACGCCTGGAGCGCGGTGTTCAAAATGGGCTGCTTCAATCCCGCGACCAGAGGACTATTCGCTTTGTAGAGCGTGTAGGGACCAATAATCGGATCGTTGAGCCAGCCGAGAATCTCTTGGGTCGTGTCGGTTTGCGCCGCAGTGGCACCCTCGGCAGCCTCGCCCTCCGTTGCAGCACCTTCCGTCGCCTCGCCCTCAGCGCCCTGCTCTGGCTCCGCCGAGGCGGCTTGTGTTTCTAGCCCCTTCCCGGACTGCGCCAAGACTTGGCACAACGTGACGACTGCCGCGACAGAAAGCTCTGTAGCCTCAGCACCGGACTCGACGCGTTTTTTCAAGTGTTGCGCACCATCGACCAAATACTGTCTCGCGCGGTCGCGCACTTCCGCCGCCTCGGCGGCCGAGAGGGTTTTCTTGTCGTCATCGGCTCGCATGTAGGCAACATACTCCTTCCACAACGTGAAACCAAGCGCAATCTCCGTGTCTCCGCGCGACTCGCTGTCCTCTGGGATTTTTTTCAAGCACTGGATCGCATTCTGCTCGTCTCCCGCCTTGATGGACGTGATACTCAAAAGCGACCACGCCTTTGCGATGGCTTTCTCCGCCGCCGCGCGGGGTTCGTCGCCAAGCTCATCCCCCTCGTCAAGGAGTTTCTGCGCATTTTGAATCGACTTGAACATCATCCCACGCTCTTTGAGTGCGTAGCCTCTTTTTCCTGGTTCCACACCAGAAGAACGCTCTTGACGATTGACGCGCTCAATCAAGACGGGATAAATCTGGAGCGCAAAGGACGAAGCCCGCATCGCGAATTGGGACTTGGGATATTTCTGGACGATTTCGTCCATAATTTCGACCGTTCGCATGTGCTCGTCGATGTAGAAATAGAGATACCCGCGATAAAGTCGGTGTTTGAGCAGCGTTTCAATGCTGGCGTTGTCCTTCTCCATTTGCTCGTGCATCGAGTCGAGATACTCATAAACCTCAATAGCCTTTTTCGTGAGTTCGTTTCTTTCTCCAATGATGGCAGACTTTTTCGCCGGATCTGGTTCCTCGTTCGCCTGAACCTGCTTCTCAGAGATTTGCACCCAGAGATTGTTCGCGAAAGTGCCGAGCTCCTTGTAGACCTTGCACTCCTTGTAGTTCTCGAAGTTATAATTGGTCTCCTTCTGGACTTCGACCGACTCCGGCGCGTATTTTGCCGTGAGATCCGCCATTGTTTCGGCGTGGGGATTCTGCTTGATTTTCACAAGCCGATCCATAATATCCTTCAAACGCTTGTCGGCGGTGGTCTTTAATTCCGCCGGAATCGCTTTTTGACCATAGAGTTCCAAAAAGCGCACGTAGTTGATGTAGAAGAGGATTAAATCGGCATTTGGCGCCCTTCTTCTCGACGTCAGCTCCTGAGTCTGCGGGGTGGCATAAAGGGCTTGGAAGATTTTTTCCATAAACTCGAAATCCTCCGCCTTCTCCATCTTGCACGAGGGATCAAGGTAGCACCCGACATAAATGGATGCCGCGCGCGAGTAATAAGGGAAAATGAAATCGTCGCACTTATCGACGTATTTGTACAAGAAAATGAGAAGGACTTCCGCCGCGTTTTCAGAACCCGTGAATTTCTTGAGGTCGAAGAGGACTTGCCCCGCGCCAATCGTTCCTTCCACGCCCGGGAGGGTGTCGGCATACTTGTCTTTCAACTGATTGTATCGCGCCAACGCTTGATTAAGATTCTCTTTCTGCTCGTTGCTCCCGGCAGGATAGGTGCGCGAAAGCTCGTAGTAAGAGTCGCCGATCGAAAGACGAATATTGTTGAGCGGAATAAGGGCGTTAAGATACGCCTCGCGATTTTCCTCAGGGTTGATTTTCGCGGCGTTCTTTTTCGCGATGTCTTCCAATTGTTTAAGATTTTCGACGTTTTTCAAGAGGGTTTCTCTCGCCTGAGCAATCATCTTCGTGCGCTCTTCCTCTGGCACTTTTTTCCCCTTGCTCGTGGTCGCCAAGAAATCAGCTTTTCCCAAACGCATACGCGAAAGGAGAATAGCAGAGCGCCCGAAATATTCGTGATCTTGCTTCTCCTTAGTGAATTTTTCAAGGAGAACGATCGTTTTGTCGCACAATTCAAGGTACTCGTCCACAGTGCGAACGGTAGCGAGCGCCCCCGCCGCCATCATAGCAAGCTCAAAATCGTAGGTCTCCAAAATCTCAGGCGGCAGACGATTGGCGGCTTTTTCGCGCTCAAGGTAATAAATCCCAAGGTCGCAAAAACCCTCACGCTGAAGCCCTTCGAGAAACTTTCTCGTTAGGCGGACTTGATCCGATTCTTTCTTCGCTGCTTGAGAATAGACGTTCGTGCCTGACGCGAGAAGGCAAATGACCAGCAACGATAACATCGCGTTTAGGAATAAGTGTGAACGGTTCCAGAGCATAATTCTGTCTCTCCTTAAATACGAATAATCTCACCCCATAGGGATCGTTGAAAAAGTATCTTGCCACGCCCAAACCTCATTGGTCGGCACATTTGACGGACAAGCAATCAGTTCTGCAAAATAGCACTCCCTATATTTTAACCAGAATTCGGCAAATATTTCAATCCCCCGCCCCCCGTTTTAGGCAAAAATTTTCCTCTTTTTTACAAAAACATGGGAATTTTTTTTGTTTATGAAAATTGAACGATCTGTTCCGCACGATCATGCGCTTTTCGCGGGAGAATTTGAGCCGCCCTCCAGCCCCATTCGAGTCAGAATCTTTCACTTGCGGGACAACAATGCGGGAGAGTGCTGCGGGCGGGGGCTTGACAACAAACCGCTTCCTGCTAGAATGAAACTATTGAATGTGCGTCTCCTCGACAGATATGCGCAATCGCTTCGGTCAGAATCCAACGAGGTCGCGCGCAGGAGCAAAACGCAGGAGTGAAACGAAGACGAAAAAGAGCGGGAGCGTTTAATGTCGCACACGGACGAATGTCGCAAGCAGAATACCATTCAGCGCGTCACTTTGTGGGGGGCGCTCATCAATTTGGTGTTGGTGTGCGTGAAATTCGCAGCGGGGATTTGTGGCTGCTCCCAGGTTCTCATCGCGGACGCCGTCCATAGTTTGAGCGACTTTTTGACGGATTTCGCAATCGTCGTGGGGGCACGATATTGGGAACAGCCTGCGGACGAGGATCACCCCTATGGTCACGCGAAGATGGAGACGCTCGTCACTCTTTTTATCGGCGCGGTCCTCGTCGTTGTCGGCTTCCGACTCGCACTGAATGCCGTTTTCACACTCCACGACATGATCGAACACCCTGCTGCTGAACGCGAGTTGCCAAGGTCGATTGCCTTGTGGGCTGCGCTCATTTCGATTTTCGTCAAGGAATATCTATATCAAATCACGGCGCGCGTGGGTCGAAAGGTACGTTCCTCGGCGCTTATAGCGAACGCGTGGCACCATCGCTCGGACGCTTTAAGCTCGATTCCCGTTGCCGTGGCGGTGGCGTGCTGCCTCTTTTGGGGTGATATTTGCCTCTTTCTTGACCCTGTTGGAACGATCCTCGTTGGCGGAATGATTATTTTTGCCGCGTGGGAAATCATCTGCCCGACCTTGGGGACGCTCATGGATGCTGCCGCGACGGAGGAAAAGGTCGACGCCATCCGCCAGATCGTCCGTGCGTGTCCGGGAGTTGAGAAGCCGCACAATATTCGTACGCGCCGAGTGGGAAACAATCTCGACGTCGACTTGCACGTGTATGTGGACGGAAAAATGTCTGTGGAAGAAGGGCATCGTCTCTCCCACGAGATAGAAAAACGCTTGCTTGCCAGTACGCTCGGCATCCTGGACGTCATTATACACGTCGAGCCAATAAAGCACGCGGAGCGAGACGAACGAGTCCCGCAAGCTCCACAAACCACGCAAGTCCCGCAAGCCGAGGAACCTCACTCGAATTAGAGCGCTCCCATCGAACGGCGGAGTCGATACGTCGCGAGAATCGCATCGTACGACGCGTTGCAATAGTTCGTTCGAGCTTGAGAATAAAGCGCGATTGCGTCGAGTTTTTCTGTGTGCGGCACCAATCCTTGCGCGAATTGTTCCGAAACGACGCGCAGATTTTCCTCGCTCTGGTCGAGCGCCTGGCGCGCCACGCGGACACGATTTCGCGATTCCTTCTCCTCCAACCAATTCTTTCGAACCTCGAGCGTGATGGCGGATTGAACCTCATCGCGCATTTTATTCACGGCAGTCGCCTGGTGCTCCATCGCGCGCTCTTTGGAACGCGAAACGCCCCCGTCGATCGGCGTCCACACCATTCCGACCGTGGCGGACCAATAGTCGTTTTCGACCAGCGCTTCGTTTTGGATATAAGTATATCCCCCCGCCGCGACGACTTGCGGGAGCCTTTCCGATCGACTCTCACGCGCCTTTGCGTACAAACCTTGCGCCTGAGCCGAGAGCTGCTGAAGCTCCGTGCGAGATTGGAGCGCAATCTGCGTGAGTCGATCCAAATCTCCAGACTCAGGCGGAATATTCACGAGATTCAAACTCACTTCCGCCTCGAGAGGTCGCCAGAGGTATCGATTGTACGCCGCTTTGGCGATATCGAGAGCGTTTCGGGCTTGAATCAACTTCTGCTCCACCTCCGCGCGCGCAACCTGCGCCTGAAGAAGGACGTTTTTCGTCACCAAACCTTGCGAAAACATATCCGCAGCCGTCCGTTCGTGAGATTGAACAGCAACCATCGTCTGCTCCAAAACCTCCACAATTCCTTGGACGCGAAGGACGAGGAGATAATTCTCCGCAACGCTCATCTTTAAAACCTGAATGTCCGTCCGCTCGCCCAGTTCCGCTGCTTGCGCTCGCGCACACGCTTGGTCGATCAAGCTGCTGATTTTCCCACCAGTATAAACCGGCACGATCGCTTGCGTCGTCGAGAAGACAAAATCCTTATCGAGAAGAGGAGTATTGATGGTCGGCAACG
Organism: Planctomycetia bacterium; assembly: GCA_030527105.1. Lineage (GTDB taxonomy): Bacteria > Planctomycetota > Planctomycetia > Pirellulales > Thermoguttaceae > RGIG3701. The sequence goes on along the minus strand of JAUNBK010000031.1, from coordinate 16,734 downwards.
GAAGACCCGGTATCCCAAGTTCGATCTCATACATCGGCTGGGTTGAGAGTGCCGTATAAGCGGTCGCGTTCGTGACACGAGGCAGTCGCGCACCTTGTGCCGCCGCAACGCCGGATTGCGCCGCTGCCGTTTCGTGGCGCTTCGACTCCTGCCGACGACTCTCACGCAAAGCGATATCCCACGCTTGCTCGATACTCTCGCCAAACGCAGACTCACTCATCGCACCCAAGAAAAACGGCTGCATCGCCAGAATCAACAGAAAAATTCCGCACTTCCTCAATTCTCGGTCTTTTGCACTCCATTCTCTCATCGCAACCTCCGTATATCTTTTCTCGCCCACCTGGACGGATTATCACCCATATGCAACGGGGCGTCTGTAGGAGGTATCGGTAGTTAAAATCGTCACTATTAGAAAAAACCACAAAATCGTCATATTTTACGAAAAAAACAACGAATTAGGAATAAACAAAAATGATGCGAAAACCTATTTTGTTGTTGCGGGTGGCGGGAGGCGCACTTTCTTGAGTGGAGAACAAACTGCATTTGGACGGGCTGTCGCTCCAGGCGCCGCCACAAGACGCACGAGGCGTGTCGTCTAAAAGTAGCATGCCCGATTCGTGACGATCCGCACACCATTCTCGAACATTCCCATACATGTCGAACAACCCCCAATCATTAGGCTTCTTCTTTTTCACCCCGTGCGTGTGCCCAAAACTATTACCAGAATGCCACGCAAACGAATCCCATGTTGCCACAACCCTTTCTCTTTGCCCAACTGAGCAAGCGTACACCCACTGCGCCTCGGTGGGGAGTTGGAATTTTATCCCTGCCAATTCCGACAATTTTTCGCAAAACTTCACACAATCATACCAACTCACACATTCGACCGGGCGATTCTCCCCATGAAAATAACTTGGATTGTACCCCATTACGCACTGCCACATTCTCTGCGTCACCTGAGATTCAAGCATCCAAAACCCGCGAGAGAAAATCTCTTCATCTGGAGATTTAGGGTCCATAGCAGCTGCCAAATCACCTGGTGGGCACCAACAAAAGGCGAATTTCTCGTTTGCGACCACAATTTCTTTGCGCGTGATTCCGTCCACGGCAGTGATTTTTTGGAATTGAGTTGCCATTTGAGTGCGCGCGGAATCCTCACGAGAAATTGCAATCGGCACCACAATCAAGAGCAAAAAAGGAGCCGACACGATTGGAATAACGAAACCTTCGCTAAGACAATATAGACCCCAGATGCTGCCTGGAAATACAAGAATCCAGAAAACGTAACTCCGAAATATCTGGATTCTGCATTTATTCCGCAATTTTCGCCGCAAGCCGCGCGTCTCTTTTTCCAACTTTCGTTGTTTCCGAACCAATCGTTTAGATTCGAGGTGCCTTTTTTCCCTTTCTTCCTGCCGCGCCGCCACGACGACCGGGCGCTTCGCGACCCAAATGGCTTCCGCACTCCTCCATAAATCCTCGTACTTCCACCCCATTCCGTACTTAAAAAGTTCTGGCAATTTCGCGTTCAAATCCCACTCGGGGACGGGCGCGTCCAATTGATCGTAGTCGCGACACGTCGAAAGCACTGCTTGCAGAATATTGTTGCAAAACGCATCCATCTCGGGGCGCGCGCCTTGGATGTGTTCCTCTTTGCGCACACGAAGTGATTGGATTTTGTCGTCGCGCCTTTTTTCGCACTCCGCCTCAACACGATCGACTTCTCGCTGAGCTTGAAAAAGAAGTTTCTCCCACAGAATAATATTCGAAAACGTTGGCAGCGGAACGCTCTTCGGACAGAGCGCAAAAAAGGAACTCGCGCTCGCCTCTGGATTTTTCCTCACGGCAAGGCGTATCTCCGCACGTTTCGCTTCACCCAAATCTTTCGACGCTTCGTCCCGTTTTTTCTCCAACGCGCTCAATTGCGACCGTGCGTCGGCAATCGTTTTCTTGGCGGGGTCGAGCGCAGAGTGCGTACCTGCCTGGAGTTGCTCGATCGCCTGGTCGATTCCCAAAATCTCCGCCTGAATTTTGCGCAAACTGGGCGGAACTGGCGGAAGCGCTTGAGGCTGCGTCCCTTCCACAACGTCGATTTGTTGGATCTGAACGTTTATTTGCCCAATGTCGTGCGTCGTTACGATACTCACTTCGTTCGGATTTTCCGGGACGAAAAACGTCTGCTTTGGCACCGCAGGCAGGAAGATTTCCGCCCCGCCCATGCACTCAAAAAAGGGCTTCTGCTTCTTCTGCTCGAGTGCTGCGCTCTTTCGCGTCTCCTCTTGGACGTACGAAAATATATTCGTCACGCGCGGTTCCGCCCTTTCGAACGCCTCGAGAAGGTGGTGCGTAAAAAATCCGTGCGCTTTTTCGTCCCATTCGTACGCTCGCTCACCCTCGGAGCACGAATTCAATATCGCAATCGTTTGCGCCGCAGAATCTCCCGAACTGCTCGAACTCGTCGGATTGAACAACTCCATCACGATGTCTCGCGCCCCGGTCTCGAGAGGGAGCGACTCGCCGTTGCGCCCCTCGGAACGACTTTGGCAGCAGTCGAGAATAACACATACGTTTTTCGCGGGGATTTTTCGAATCGCGTCGCGCAATTCCGCAAGCGTGAGTGCCGTTTCTTTCATGTGCTCAACGTCCGTCGCGATCGGGCACAAATACCTTTTTCCCTCGCGCCAAACGCCGTGTCCCCAAAACCCGACGAGGAGCAAATCGAGCGGCTCACTCCACTTTTTCAAACCGCGCAGAATGTCGAATTTCGTGTTGGGTTTGAAATTCGTCTCACACGTGACGAGTTCCACCTCGTTCTCTTCGAATTGATAATATTTTTTCAACGCTCGAGCCACGCCTTCCGCGTCTTGGCGCGCGTATTTGAGCGGGTTGAGCACTCCGTTGTAGTCGTTGATTCCGAATAAAAACGCGCGTTTTTTCATCATGCACCCCCTTTTGGTCTTTTTTTGCTTTGTTCTCACGAGACACGATCCATTGTACACGAAAAAAGTTTTTTTGCAAGTGCTTGGGAGTTTTTTTGGTGAGAATTTGCGATATACTCGTCGTCCTTTAAAATTCCCGTTTTGCGCGACGCTTTGCGAGCCGTGGTGCGTAGCTCCAACGGCGGGCGGAACCGGAAATTTCAACGAGAAGTATTATAATTCTTGCATCGTCAAAAAATCGACGTCAAAAATGGTGGTTTTTCGCGAGATTTCCCACCCAGTGGGAGAGAAATGGGCTTTTTTCTCTGTTGACACGATCTGAAAAATATGCTATGATGATGGGGTGTGCCTGCTGGAGGTTATTCGATACATACTCATGAGGATTCCTTATGTCGACCAATTTGCCACCATCAACGCGTAGAAATGGAGCGTCCGAGAAAGCGTTGCCGCACGGCGATTCGATTACTCGAACCATTTCGCCCGTTTATCATTCCGAGGGGAATTTCCCTCACAACGCACGTGGTTCGGAAGTTCGAATTGAGGGCGACATTTTGGATATGGGCGTCATTTTTGACGAGTTTGAACTCATTCGATACATCGGCGGGGGCGGCATGGGAGACGTTTGGCTCGCCCAAGACTCCAACCTCAACCGTCTCGCGGCGCTCAAGGTGCTCCACTCCGACAAAAGCGATAACCAAGAAGTGCTGCGTCGTTTCCGCTCTGAAGCCCAAGTCGCGGCAATGCTCAATCACTCCAATATCGCCCAAATCTACTCCTTTCGCGAGCATTCCGAGAGACGGCAGATGTATATCGTCATGGAGTTCGTGCCCGGCGAGAATATTCGCGACTGGGTGAAAAATCGCGGTCCTATGCCGATTGCCGAGATGTTGAGCGTTGCGCTTCAAATCGCACACGCGCTTTCGCATTTGGATGCAATGAACGTCGTTCATCGCGACATTAAGCCGTCGAACATTCTCTACACCCCGCAGGGCACCGCGAAACTTATCGACTTGGGTTTGGCGCGCCCTGCTGGTGCGATTGGAGAGGACCCGGCGGAAGATTTTCCTGAAGGTGCGCGAAGCGATATCACGGCAAGCGGCGTCACGCTCGGAACATTCGACTATATTTCTCCCGAACAGGCTCGCGACCCTCGAACAGTCGATGTGAGAAGCGACATTTACTCCCTCGGCTGCACCCTTTATTATATGCTCACGGGGCATCCACCCTTCCCGCAGGGAAACGCACTCCAGAAGTTGCTCCAACACCAAAGCGACGCGCCGATGGACGTCCGTATGCACCGCGTCGACGTGCCCGAGGCGCTCAATCAGGTGCTCATTCGTGCCATGAAGAAGAATCGTGACGAACGCTACTCCAATCCTGCGGAGTTGATTCACGACCTTGAAATGGTCGCTCGCGAGGTGGGACTCATCCCCGAGTACGGCGCGGGAGTCCTTGCGTCGACGCGTTGGGTGAAACTCCCGGAGGAAAAAACACCGTGGTTCCACTGGCAGACGCTTCGAACGCAGATGTTTTGGATCGTTCCCGTTTTGCTGGTTGGTATCGCGCTGGTGGCACTCACATTTTTGTGGTCGCCCTCACCAGAAGAAGCCCCTCCCGCGAAACTCCCTGCTGCGCCAGTTGGGGAGCCGATTTTGGAGCCAACACCGCTTGAGCAACCTCAGCAACTGCCGTCGGCACCATCAATAATTCCATCAGCAACCCCATCCGCACCGCCACTAGCAACACCAGCCTCGTCGCCAACAGCAGTACCAACGACAGTTCCGCAGCCGACGCAGCCCAATTAATCGCAAGCGGCGGGATTCAAACCCCAGAGGGAGTTCAATCGTGGAGTTGCTTGGGCTTCGTTTGGTGACGAATGATTTTCCCCTGCTCGAGATAAATCACGTCTTCGCAAATGTTCGTCGCAATGTCGGCAATCCTTTCAAGCGCGCGCGAGACCGTGAGGCAATCGAGATAATACCCTGCCTCGTCGGGATACCTCAAAATCATTGATTTGACTTTGTCGTAATTCCCACGATGAATGTCGTCCACCGCATCGTCCGCGCCGAGGACGTCGTAGGCACGAAGGACGTCGCCATACACAAACGCGTCGAGGGCGTCTTTGAACATTTTCTCGGCTTTCTTTGCCATCTCGCCAAAGTCGAATATCTCCAAATTCCCCTGCGTGTATCTCTGCATGTCGAGTGCTCGATTGGCGATACTCACGGCAAAATCCGCCGCACGCTCGATTTCCACATTGACTTTGAGGATCGTGATAATCTTTCGAAGATCGCTTGCGACAGGTTGATAAAGCGCGATGAGTTTGAGGCACTCCTCCTCAATCCGAACCTCCATCGCGTCGATGAACGCATCGCCCCGAAGGATTTCGTCCGCGTCGTGAGTATTGTCTGGCGGCATCGATTTGACGGCTTTGAGAATCGCGCACTCCGTGAGTGCCGACATTTCCTGAAGAAGCTGCTTCAAATTAGAAACCTCTTTTGAAAAACGCTCTCTCATCATTCTCTCCTTTTCGTCTTTGCATGAAAGTGGTGTGGTGTTGGAAAATCAACAAACGTAGCGGGAAAATCAGCCGAAGCGCCCCGTGATATAATCTTCCGTCTGCTTCTCGGACGGGTTGGTAAATATTTTTTGCGTCGGTCCGACCTCGACGATCCTTCCTTTGTAGAAGAATGCCGTATTGTCGCTGACTCGCGCGGCCTGCTGCATGTTGTGCGTCACAATCACGATCGTGTAGCGTTCGCGCAGCTGAAGGAGAAGATCCTCGATTTTGAGCGTGGCGACGGGGTCGATCGCGCTCGTTGGTTCGTCCATGAGCAACACCTCTGGCTCCACGGCAATCGCTCGCGCAATGCAGAGTCGTTGCTGCTGCCCACCCGAGAGAGCCAAGCCGCTTTTTTTGAGTTTGTCTTTCACCTCGTCCCACAGGGAAGCACCCGAGAGCGCCGCCTCGACGCGATCCGCAACCTCGGCACGAGAGAGTTTGAAGTGGAGCCGCAGCGGGTACGCAATGTTTTCAAAAACCGACATGGGGAACGGGGTTGGCTTCTGAAAAATCATCCCGACTTTCCGCCGCAGCTCCAACAAATCGACATTGGGCGCGAGCACATTTTCTCCATCAATGAGCAACTCACCCTCAGCCCGCTGCTCTCGATAGAGTTCATAAATCCTGTTGTAGATGCGCAAATGGGTCGACTTTCCGCACCCCGACGGACCGATCACGGCAGTGATTCGATTTTCCTCAATGTCGAGCGAGTTGTCGAAAAGCGCCTGTTGCTCTCCATAGAAGAACTGAATGTTTCTTGCGCTAATTTTAATTGGCATGTTTCTTCTCCCGAAAAATGACGCGAGTGAGGATATTGATGGTCAAAACGACCGCGAGGATCACGAGTGCGGCACCCCACGCGGCTTGGTGCATTTGCTCGAACGGGGAGTTGGCGGCGTATTCCGTCATTAAAACGGGCGCGCTTGCCGTGGGCTGCGTGAAAAAGTGCGTTGGCCATTGGTCGCAAAAGAGCGCCGTGAAAAGCAGCGGTGCCGTTTCTCCGCTCACCCTGGCGATCGAGAGGAGAATCCCCGTTACTAAGCCATTTTTCGCCGCGCGACACACAATACACACCGTGGCGCGTGCGCGCGTCATTCCGAGCGCGAGACCCGATTCACGAAGAGAGTCCGGAACCATGAGCAGCATATCCTCCGTCGTCCGCATAATGACGGGGAACATAATAATCCCGAGCGCAACACTCCCCGCGAAGCCCGAGAAGCACCCCGTCGGCACCACGAGAATCGTGTAGACAAACAACCCAACGATGATGGAGGGCATACCCATCATGATATTCGCGCAAAAGCGCAACGCTTGAGGCAGCGCCCCTTTTTTGCCGAATTCCGCAAGATAAACTCCCGCCAAAAGCGCCGGAGGTATCGTGAGAACGGCAGCGCAAAGCGTGATGAGAAACGTGCCCAAAAGCGCGTTGGCGATGCCTGCGTCCGGGATGCCGTAGGGTTTTGAGGGGTTCGTCAAAAAGCCCCACGAGAGAGTCTGCCACCCGTGCCAAAAAATCGTGCAGAGGATCCAGAGCATCCCTCCCACCGCAACACACAGCGTCAGGATGGAAAAAATCTGAACCAACAAATTCGTCAGCTTGCGAAAAAACAATGGTCGGCGCGTGAGTCCTCTCATGATCGGCGTTCTCCTGTTCTGGACAAGTAGTACTGAGCGACAATCTGAATGCCAAACGACATGGCAAGGAGAATCAGCCCGAGCGCGAAAAGGGCGCTTTTTTGGACACCTTCCGCCTCGGCGAAATTATTCGCGAGTGTCGCGGCAATCGTCGCCCCGCTCGACATGAGAGACTCCGGCGCCTTCATCACGTTGCCAATAACGAAGAGTACCGCCATGGTTTCGCCCAGCGCGCGCCCCAATCCGACAAAAATCCCGCCGAGGACGCCACGTAACCCGTAGCGCAAGACGATATCCCTCGCCGTCTCCCAGCGCGTGCAACCCAAGCCAAACGCCGACTCGCGAAGCATGGGGGGCGTCATACGAAAAACGTCCCTCATCACAGCGCAAATATACGGCAGAATCATCAAAGACAAAATCAACCCTGCCGTGAGATACCCAAACCCGTTGTAGTCGGGGAAAATCGGCTGGAACAAACTCTGCATAATCGGGCAGAGAACGAAAAGCCCCCACATCCCATAAATGACGCTCGGAATCGCAGCGAGAAGATCGATCGCCTGACTCAAAATTCGTCCCAAAAACGGTGGCGCGTCGACGATAAAGAGCGCCGAGACGAACGCCAACGGCACGGCAATCGCCAAAGCAATAAGCGTCGTGATGAGCGTCCCCAAGATGCACGAGAGCGCGCCGAAATCTTCTTTCACGGGATCCCACTCGCTCGAAGTGAGAAACCCCAGCCCAAACTTCGCCCACGCCGCGTGCGACGAAAAAAGCATCTGGACGAAAAAACCGACCATGAGCAAGCCAATGAGACTCGCCGACATGAGCGTGAGCCAGTAGAAAATAACGTCTGATTTTTGCTTCATGTGCCTGTTCCAAATCGATGTGCCTGCTTTTTACAATACTTCTCGTTGAAATCTCCGGTGCCGTCTGCCGTTGGAGCTACGCACCACCTCCAAAACTTCGCGCAGAACGGGAATTTCAAAGCACGATGAGTACCAACAACGAAAAGCATTATAAACCAGAAATATTTGAGAGAGATTGCGCAATTGTTAGGTTCGTGTTAATTTTTTCTCGTTCTTCTTATATCCTCGATTCTTTGCGTTGGGGTCAAAACCTCGACCTCCTCATCGTGGGGTTCTGGGGACATGGCGTGGTGCTCAACGGAGAAAGATATTTGTGCCCCATCACGGCGAAATCCGCACAGCTTCGCGAAACGGCGGTCGCTCTCTCGGACGTCCTCGAAGCGGTGGGAATATCCCTGCCAAAAATCTGGGCATTGTTCTGAATTATTGCCAAAGCCGCATCGAACAAGGGATATCCTCGGAGGAGGCACCTACTTTCGAGGCGGGGGAGTTGAAGAGACTCGAAACTCTCACGGAGAAAATTTTCAGTCGTGATATCCAATGGGCATCGACCAAGCGATCGAACAACTCCAAGCCAGCACGCACCACGCGTTGAGCCAAGCGAAAAGGGTACTTCCCGGCGGACCAGTACCTCGACATTGGCTTCGTCTTCGTCTTCCTCTTCGACTTCGTCCCTTGGTAGGCGAAACGAGCGAATGCAAGGGGGCAAGAAACGCAGGAACAATCCCCCCTCAGAGAAGTCCCCTCCCTGTGCCCGCCCCTCATTCCCTCAGAGGGGCGGCAGGCTCTTTTTTCATTTCCTCTTTTCGGGACCAAGTCCATACGCGCGGATCGTCCAGCGTGTGGAACCCCATTGGAGCGAAACGTCGCTGGTGGCGCTCTCGAATCTCACGATAAGGACGCGCGAGTCCCTAAAACGAAGCCGAATCCCTTTCTCGTTCTCTTTTATTCCAACGAGTGGATTTTTGTCCGACGAGTCGGGAACGAGAATTGATATCAACCTCTGCGTCCCGCGCCCCCTGAAGCGTGAACGAACGGTCGGAGCGGGTTGGACAGTCGATCCGGTGTAGCCCGAGCCTTGATTCGTCCACCCACATGCCGTCTCGGGGATGGAGGCGAGGACTCCCTCGGCACGAGCATCCGCAGGTTTCTCCCAACCCTCCGCGTAGTGGAGCGTATTTTGGAGTTTTTGACCAAACTGATAGACGAAAAGGTTTGGCGCACCCGGGTCGCAAGTTCGAAAGCCTCGCGGTTTTTTAAGGATTCGAACCGCCTCCTTTGTGAAAGCAGCGTCGAGGTTCCACGTTTGGGTGTAGAGGTGTTCCTCGGTCTCTGGGGCAATGAGCGTGTCGATCATCACCCAAAGCCGCAGAGGTTTGACGAAAGCGATTTGTCGCAAGTGCTGAACGTTGCCGACCAGGGGCGCGAAGGATCCGGAGTCGTCTTTATGGGTGGCGACACCATAGCCCGAGGAGTAGAGTGCCTCGCAAAAGTCGAAGTCTGGGGAAGTGTGCCACGCGCTTCGGTGTGGCTCGTCGTAGACGCCGTGGCGCGGGAGGCGTCTTCGGGATTGCCCTGAATCATCGACCGAGATGGTATTTTGCCCCCACGAGGTGGAGAAAAGCCCGCTCTCGCCTGCGTTGGAGACAAGAAACGAGCGTCCGAGGGCTTCGAGCGTGATTTTATTCGCGTCTTCGGCTTCGTGCCCAGAACCTCGTCGAGCGGATTGGAGGGCGAGATAGAGAGATTCAGGAGTCCAATTCTCGCGCAGAATCCAACAGCCGTGGTACGGGAACGCGATTGAGGTATAATCGGGTGCCGAGTCCGCAGAGATGTAGGAGTGGTGCCACTCACGAACGCGCCTTTCTCCTTTGCAGAGCTGAAGGGTACCATTGGTTGGCGTAATCATATTTTGTTGGAAGAATATCCGGCGTTGGAGGCGTTCTTCGAAGACCGGGAGCCATTCGGGAGTGTATGGGGCGTCGCGGAGAATCGCAAGGAAGCGCTCGTACTCGTGAGTGGCTCCAAACATGTAGTTGTACGAATTTTCGCTTCCCGCGCCGTCCAAGCCCAAGTCGGCGCCGGGACCGCTCAGGAGGGCGTTCATTTCGACGTTGAGAATCGTTTTAAATCGTTGAAATCGTTTGAATTCCGGCATTATTCTCCACGCATCAAGCAGGGCGTAGAAGTTCGAGACTCGTTGATTTGCAAGTCCTCTACCACAATTTTTCATTGCGGTGGGAAAATTCCACACGACGAGATAATAAACGGTCTCCGCAAGCGCTCTCGCGTCGAGATTTCGGCGCAGTTCTTCGGGGAAATTGGCGGCACCATGGTGGATTTGGGTGAGAAAATTCGCGCTTTGCCAAGTAACGACAAGTTGCTGACGCCAATAAATGTCGCCTGCCCAAGCGTCCATGTGCGCGAGTCGTGCTTTTTCGAGACCGTAATAATCAAGGGCGGCCTTTCGAATTTCGGGTTCAAACCTGAACGCCATTGCGACGCGCTGAGCGTTATTCGCGTAATCTCTCCAAATATCCATCCATCGCACGATTGCCTCGGCTCGCGACTCTGGCGTCCACCCACGCCGAGTGTCTTCGAGGACGCGAAAAATCGCACCCGGGTGCCACATCAGGTAGGCGTGGAGATCGAACGCGTCGGGGTGGTGCCACTTGAGTCCCGGCTGATTGATCGGCTCAAGCGTCTTTAGAATTTCGGGGTCGACTCCCTCTTTGGGTGGGAACGGCGGCTGCGCGAAAGGCAATCCGCCCATGTCGACCTCGATAGTGTGCTTGAAGACGACGCGGTCGCCCAAGAGCCCCTCCGGGGAGTTATTTTGACCCGAAAGCCAACCTTTTTTCGGAGGAAAATCTTCAGGAGATGAGAACGTTTCAACGCGTGAAAGAAAGGCTTCTTTCCACGCTTCGAGCGCTTCAGGATATTGATTTTTCTCAACAAAGGCTCGCGCTTCGCGCAACTCGGGGTGGGAAAGATCGATTTCGGCAAAAAACGCACGCCCGAACGTCTCGTCGTCCCACGCGATCATGTATTGCGGACGACTTGGTCGCTGCGGCACGTCGCTTGTCGTCTCAGAGCTTTCTTTTGCGCCCGCCCATGCGCTTGTCCACGCATAGAGGGAGAACAGCAGCCCTGGAAAAAGAATCTTGGTGAAAATATGGCGCATAACCTTCCTCTCATTTGAAATGAAATTCTCACTCCCACACGATCGTTCATTCAGGCTGCGGCATTCTGCGGCGCCAATTATTCATCGCAAACGCGATTTTTCTCATCGAAACTTCCATCGGCATTCGACATTCCGCAATCAAACCACCTTGATTCTCAAAAAAGGAACGATACGAGAGGATTTTTTGCGACAGGTCGGACTCCGTCTCCTCAAGGAGGGTTTTCTCCTCAAGGACGGCGTGAAAAGCGATTCGCCCTGCATAACGCTGCGTGAGTACGCTCCAATCGACCGCGCCACACTCGAACCGGATGGCATCGACGCCCATGTGGATCAGGTTGGGGATGATTTCCTCGAAATTACCCTTTGAAGAGAAATAAACGAACTTGTCACTCCGGCGTACGCGGGTACAATAGTCGTGATACAACGGCGCAAAAATCTCGTTCCACCGCGCGTAGGAAGTCTTCAAACCTCTTTCATCCGCCCAGTCGTCCTCGAAACAAACGGCATCAACGTCCGTCTGGAGCCACGCGTCGAGTTGCTTCAAATAATACCCGTGGAGGCGAACGAGGAAATTCATCAGCTCCTTCGGCTTTTTTCGAATCATCTCGAACGCCACGTCGGTTCCAAGAAGCGCCTTCAATCTCCTGAGAGGCGAAATGGCGGAACGCACGACGACGAATCGTTTGTTGTTTTCGCACAAATCGTTGACGTGTTGGATCAGATTCTCGTCGATTTTGGGCTGCGGAACTCGGCAACCTTCAATGTCCAAAGGGTCGGAGAACTGCGTCTTTTCGAGACACGCCCACGCGCCATCGCGACACGACCAGACGCACCCCCACGAGTCACGATGATCTCGGCTTGTTTCGAAAGGGAAGTGCCGATAATCCAAAAAATCTACATCATTTTGGAACTGCACGTCGAGACCAGCACACGCAGCCTCGCGTCCCTGACGTACATGAGGCGAAATGGCGAGCATGGTCGGAATAGGATGATAGGATTGATGCAACAAAGTGTTAATAACGCGGTCTCGTGATGTCATAAATAAATAACTCCAAAGTGGTTTTGTACTTTTCTATACTCGTCGTACTTTCAAATTTCGGTCTTCACGAAGTTTCGGAAGCCGCAGGGCGTCGCTCCAACGGCAGGCAAAATCGAAAATTTCAACGAGAAGTATCTCTATTCGTTTTATAACCATCGAACTTCGAAAACAGAGTCTCACGATGTTCGTGAGCCACCCACGCTGTCTCGCCGTCTTGCGATCGTGCTGTTTTGCATCCGAGTCGGCATGGGAAAGTCTGAATGAAGTAAGCGATGTAAGTTCAATCAGTTTCAATCTGCATATTATGGAAATCTACAAAAAAAAAGCAAGCCCACTTAGGGGAAAAAAGTCAAAAAAAATGCTTATTTTGGGAAAAATGGTCATTTGAACGTTAAAACGAGGATTATTAGGTATAAAATTCATCGAATAAAACGGTCGCGATGGGGAGACAAACGAACAATGGAAGCCATGCCGCGATGTATCCAGGTATGCTTCCGCTCAGGGAGTGGCACACCCCCCCAACCACTTTGAAGGAGAGCAATGCCACCAACAAGAGGAAAAAAATCAGCAATTTGGAACGGATTCGCGCCGTCAAAATAATGGGGAACGTGATGAAAAAGACCAAAGTTTCCAAAAAAGGGCGCAGAAGGCGGGAGTGAAACTCCGTTGCCGTGGCGTGCGAATGTGGATTGGCGGGGTCGTTTAGCTTTCGCGCAAGCTCTCCAAGCGACTCGGGCATGAACGTCCGTGCTTTCATCATGAGATTCTCCGGCGAAACGACCGAGATGATAAAAATCCCCCCCTCAGGCACCCACGAAAAATTCTCGGCTGTGTAGAAAATCCGCTTCCCACTGGCGTCGCACCCGCCTTCAGGACGATGGAGCCAATGCAAGTCCTCGAGTCGTTGAGTGCCCGTGAGCAAATATCCCGCAGGGTGTTCTGAGGATTCCTCGAGCCACTGAGCTTTTTGCGCCATAATTTGGTCCAGGTACGTTTGTGTAAGCTCCGGCTGAATGATGAATTTTGGCGTCATGAAATATCCTTGAGGGACGTTCAACTCCTTCCCTTGGATGATGATATCCGTGAGAGGATCGCGCGCGCCTCGCATCTCGACAACTTCTTTTGTCAAATACGAGGTGGAATTCGCGCCGGGCCAATCTCGACAAAATGTGAAAAATGCCTCTTCCGTCACGCAAAAAATGAGAGAAAGAGCTATGCTCGTGTAGTAAAAAGGAACCGCAACGCGCCAACGCGTAAAACCACTGGTCAGAAGCGGAAACACTTCTCCACCACGGATGGTGGCAGACCCCGTGCGCTCCATGAGGTAGAACGTAATTGCTGCGCCAATGACTAAAACGTCGCTTCCGACCATTTGGAGAAGCCCCATTACTCGGACGGAGTAGTATTGCACGATTACGACGACTCCACCTAAAACTGTCTCTTGCCTAAAAAGCTCCGGAATTTCTTCCACTTTGGGGAGCATATCGAAAAGCATGAAGATGATCGTCAGGCAAAAAAGACACAAAAAGTCCGACCGCAGAAGCTGCATCGAAAAATATCTATCCACAAGCGTGAAATAAGGTATAGGTCGCATAAACACCTCTCAATCCTTTTTGCAAAAACACACTCCCGCCTATTTTACACTTTTTTAATTTTTTTGCCAGTGGGATTTCCAAAATTTTATTTTTTTGGTATAATGTGTCCCAAGCGCTTGAAATATGTCGGTGTGTTTCGGAGCGTTCGAGCTTTTCGAAGGAGAAAAATGGGCATTGGAACGAGAAAAACAGGGACTAATGGCTAGATTTTGGCGTTATTTGTTGAATGCAGCATACATTTTGGTGATCTTTGGCGCTTCGCCTTTTTTGCTCTTTGCGATGATTTGGCGGGGAAAATATCGCGAGGGATATCGTGAAAAATTCCTCGGAAGCACCAAACTTCCCAAAAAGGAGAAAAATTTCCGCGTCTGGATCCATGCCGCCAGCGTAGGGGAAGTGAATTTAGCCGCCACGGTGTGGAAAGCGCTCGCGAGTCGATATCCTCAGTGTGATTTCGTTTTCTCCGTCGTTTCGAATGCCGGGGCGCGACTCGCTCGTCAAAAATTCCCAATCGGTTCCGTTTTTTATGCGCCGCTCGACTTCTCCTGGAGCGTCAAACGTGCGCTGCGTCGTGTCGATCCGGACCTCCTCATCCTTATCGAAGCGGAGATTTGGCCGAATCTTCTCCTCGAGGCGCGCGAGAAAAATCTTCCCGTCGCCCTCCTCAATGCACGCCTGAGCGACCCGAGTTTTCGAGGATATCGACGCCTTAAACCTTTGTTCAAGCGCGTTTTGAAGACGCTCGCGCTCGTTGCCGCGCAGGATGAGAAGAGCGCAGAGCATTATCGCGATTTGGGTATTGAGCCAGAAATTATTTCCTACGTCGGCTCGATTAAATACGACGGCGCCAGAAGCGATCGCGCGCATCCGCAGGTCGTGAAGTTGGCGAGGCTGTGGAACATTCAGCCGGACGACGTCGTTTTTCTCGCGGGAAGCACGCAGGCGCCAGAGGAAGCAATGGCTCTTGAGGCGTTTCGTCAGCTCGAAAATCAGAATCCACATTTGCGTTTGATCGTGGTGCCGCGCCATCCGGAGCGCTTTGAGGAGGTTGCGAAATTGCTCGAGAACTCCAACGTCTCGTGGATTCGGCGCTCGCAGCTTCGCGAAAACGATTCGACGCACCACGAGAAGATTCTCCTCGTCGACACGGTGGGCGAGCTGGGGAATTGGTGGGGCGTCGCGCATATCGCCTACGTCGGCGGAAGCATGGGAAATCGCGGTGGGCAAAATATGATCGAGCCTGCCGCGTATGGTGCTGCGGTTTCGTTCGGTCCCAACACGTGGAATTTTCGACAAATTGTTGCCGACTTTCTCGGGCACGGTGCCGCCGTCGTCGTTCACAATCAAGACGAAATGACGCGATTTGTCCAAAAATGCCTCGAGGACGCCGATTTTTATCAAACGCTTTCCAAAAACGCGTTCGACTTCGTGCACTCCCAATCGGGCGCGCTCGAAAAAACGCTCCAACTTCTCGAGTCCAAAGGGCTAATCTGCGAAAAATTTACCCACGAAGGAACCACATCATGACGAACGACACACAACCCGTCGCGCTTCCCAAGCTGGCGATAGAGCACATCGAGATTGAATTCCCCGCGATTCAGGCGGCGCTCAGTGGGTATAGCGACTGGGCGGAGCGCCAGATCGTTCGTCGATTGGGTGCCCCCGCCACGATTAGCGAGGTGATGCTGGACGAATTTATCATCTCCGTCACGCATGGCAAGGGGAAAAAGGCGCGGAGATTTTTGCGTGTGGAAGAGGACGATCATCCCGTTGGCGCACAGCTTATGGGGTGCGGTCCCGACGATTTCTCCACGGCTGCCAAACGCGTTGTGGATTGGGGATTCGATTGGGTCGACATCAATTTTGGCTGTCCCGTCAAGAAAATCCTCGGGCGTCGCCGAGGCGGCTTTCATCTTTCTCAGCCAGACGTTGCGATCGCCATTCTCGAGAAGGTGCGCGATACGCTCCCGGATCGGATTCCGCTCTCCGTGAAAATGCGGCGCGGGTTGGACGACTCCAACCAAAGTCGCGACCGTTTTTTTGAGATTTTCGATGCCGCGCGTGCGTTGGGGGTGCGAGTTTTTACCATTCATCCAAGAACCGTCCTTCAGCGTTATGTCGGACCGAGCGACTGGAGTTTTCTCTCCGAGTTGAGAAAATACGCGCCAACTGAGGTGCTTTTGGGGAGTGGCGACCTCTTCACACCAGAAGATTGCATGAGAATGTTTCGCGAGACGGGCGTCGATGGTCTCACGATTGCCCGTGGCGCCATTGGCAACCCGTGGATATTCCGCGACTTGCGCGCCCTGGCGGCTGGCGAGTCCATTTCTCCTCCCGACTTGCAAGAACAAAAAGACGTGATTCTCGACCATTTTTCCCTCGCGTGCGAGTTGTACGGAGAAAATCGAGCCGTCGCGAACATGAAAAAGTTTTGTATTAAGTACGCAATCAAACATCCGCAGTACGAGGAAGTGCGTGCCGCGTTCGTCGCATTCCGAAGTCGGGAGGAGTTCGAGAAAACGCTTGAAAAATGGTATTCTCACCCTGCTTGACAAAAGAAAACGCACATGGTAGAATGTGCGTGTGGGGAGAGTCTCAAACCGAGACCCCTCCGCCTTGGTCTTTTTATAATACTCCTCGTTGAGATTTCCAGTGCCGTCCGCCGTTGGAGCTACGCACCACGGCTCGCAAAGCGTCTCGAAAACGGAAATTTTAAACGACGATGGGTACAGCACTTCAAACTACTCCCCACCCTTCGGGCGTACACCTTTCAGGGAAGGGGAGTTATGGTTATAACCACCAGGACGACCAGGACGACCGCTCTCTGAAGAATGAATTAAAACTTCCACGTCAGCGTACCCATCCCGGCGTGCAGCGTGTTGTCGCCGTTGGCGAAGAGGTAGTAGTCGCCGG
>JAUNBK010000030.1:15055-36206 GCA_030527105.1 Planctomycetia bacterium | reverse complement strand
TTTAGAACCGGAAAATATAGGTACTCCAGTTGCAATAAGTGGAAACGAAAAAAAGCGAAAGAATCAAATTGTACCGGCTCAATACTCCTTCAGGGAAGGGGAATTCAGGGTGAAGCGCCACCAATTCCCCTCTTCCAGAGGGGTGGCAGCCGATAGGCTGACGGGGTGTTTTGCCGGGGGGAAGTGTTTCCTACTTCCAAGAAGGGGAATTGGAGGATTGAGCGCCATACGATTCTCCCACCCATCTGGAACTACGGGCTTCGCCCTTCGTTCTCGGCTCTGAAGAATCTCGAATGCGAATTTTTTTGAAGGCTCACGGAGCCATAATATTTTTCTCCAAGTGGTTGACAAAGAATGACTTAAGTGGTAGAATAAGGAGATGGTACTTTCCGTGTTTTTGAGAACGAACATTTTTCCCTGTCGAGGAGTGATTTTATGAAGAAGTGTATTTTCCGCGTCTGTGTCGTTGGAACCCTCTTTTTTGCGGGACTGGCAGTTGCGCAGGAGATAACGCCCACGCAAGATTCGTTAGAAGCCGTCGCACCCGAGACGGCGCAGGAGGTAGAACAAGCGGAAGCCGCTGGGGAAGTCGCGGACGTCGCGGAGGCGGAGGAAGTGGCGGAAGTTCTCGAATCCACTCCCACTCCCGTTGTGGAGGAAGCGCCAGCCGCCGTTGCCGCTCTGGAATCTTCGTCTTCCGACCCCTTGGCGAAGGCGGAACTTTTCTACACACTCCCGGATTTTTGTCCGACGCCGGACGGATTCGCTCTTGCGCCTTGGGGAGATATTTTGATGTCGTGCCCGAATTATGCGGATCCGACGCATCCCGCCGTGATTTTGCGTATCACTCCCGAGAATGAAGTGCGCCTTTGGGCGATTTGCCCCGTCAATCCCGAGACGGGGAAAGCGGGTCCGATGGGTATGGCGTTCGGTCCTGATGGGAATCTTTATATTGCCGACAATGCAGGCTGGGCGGATGGCTCCATGGGGCGCGTCCTCCGCTTGATCGTCAACGAAAATCATCGCCCCGTCGGGTGCGAGGTCGTGGCGTACAACTTTGGGCACCCCAACGGTATCCGAGTGCACAACAACTACATCTATGTGACCCACAGCCTGCTTCAGGTGGAGGCGGACAAACCTGTCGTCTCGGCAGTCTATCGATTCCCACTTGACGCGAAGAGTATCAAGGTGGAGAACTCCGTGAGCGATCCGCACATTGTCGTCATTGCGCAGACCGAGAATTTGAAGGTGCCCTACGGTCTCGACGGCTTGTGCTTCGACAAAGAGGGGAATCTCTACGTCGGCAACTTTGGAGACGGCAGCATCTTGAAGGTCTCGTTCGATGCCGAGGGGAATGCGTCGGAACCCACGGTCTTCGCGAAGGGACCTGAGATGATTTCCAACGATGGGATGATCTATGGAACCGATGGGAACATTTATTTGTGTGACTTCTCGCAAAATGCGATTCTCGCCGTGACGCCCGAGGGGAAAATCATCACGATTGCGCGAAATGGCGATACAGACGGCGCCGACGGATCGCTCGACGAGCCGGGAGACATTATTCAGCGTGGGTCGGAGCTTATTATTTCCAACTTTGACAACGTGCCCGGTCCGCCGCATATCAATACGCAGCACGACAAGCCCTCCACGCTCTCGATCATTCGGCTTGAGGGAGTGGAAGTCAAATAGATCATGTTCGATGGGAACAAATGTCCCCCACCTTCGTCCGAGCGCAAAGGAGGAGTGCGCGAGGACGAGTGGGGCGTTTTTCGTGTCGGCGGAAGGCGAGCGATTGTGCGAAAGAAGGAGCCTCGCGCTCTTGAAGGGTTTGGCTTGCTGGCTGCCAAAATAGGTCTCAACGAGGAAGAAAAGACGCGCTGGCTCTCTCCCACCGAGCGCGACGACGAGTACGAAATTCCGAATACCATTTTCGCCTTTTGGGGCGGAGACTTGGGTCGCCTCGGCAGATGGTACGTCCGTTGGCATAGCGAGTTGGCGGAGTTGCGCGCCTTGGGGTTTTGCGTCGAAGAATTCCGCTTCGCGCCACAACATCGGGATCGAAAGGGGGAGTCTGCCGCAACGTCTCGAGTTCTTCAGGAAGAGTATCTCGTGCCGCAGCTTCGGTCGCTTGGTCTTCGAAAAGAACTCCACGGCATCCTCTGGTGGTCGCATGGTTTGGCGCCGATCCTTCGTGAGGGAGAGATCGTTCCGACGCAGCTTCTCGTCCAACGTGCCGCACGGGTCGATTATCGCGCGATAGAAAAGGCGCTGCTCTATAAGCTGGGTTTTGTCGTCGTGAACGCCTGCTACGCGCGAGCGGGAGCCGAGACGTGGGTTTCCTCCAGTCCGGGGCGGATTTTCCTCGCGTCGCCGAACGTGGTGAATCCCGTTTTGGGTGGCGGTTTTTTCTATGGCGACCGAATGTTTCGAGTCCGAGATGGTATTTCTCGCACCCCCTCGTGAGGCGTGTCGTGAGGCGATTTGTCGTGAGGCGCCACGTCCTACGGATTTCTTCCGAGGAAAAAGACGCCGCGCGACTCGTGCCCATTCATGGTGCGGAACCTCGTTCTTTCGAAGCGAATCGTTAGAAAGTCGCTCGTCAATTCCCTCAAATACGACTCGTCGTGGTGCCTCAAAAGAGCGCCCTCGGGCAACTCAAACACTCCGTAGGGGAGCGCGTTGGCAAACTTCACCCGCGCGGCAGCGTATCGATCGAGATTTCTCGCGTCGTCGTTCAGGAGAAAGTCGTTGATGAAGAGCAGCCCGTCCGGCTTCAAGACCCGCCGCACCTCGTCAAGTATCCTCCGCTGCGCGTCCTCGAACACGACGCACGTGAGGAGAGCAAACAAAATCACTGCGTCGAAACTCCCTTTTTCGAACGGCATTTCGTCTCCCGGCGCCGTTTGAAAATCGACCGTGGGATGAAGCGCCCTCCCGCGAAGAATCATCTCCTGCGCGAAATCGATGCCGTGCAAATTCGAGTACCCCGCGTCCTTAAGCTGCCCCAAAATGCGCCCGTAGCCGCAGCCGACGTCGAGAATTTGCGCACTCTTGTCGACTTGCGCCCTCCAAAGGTTCAAATCGAAATCCGTCGTGAATTCTTTCTCCGGCGCGACTTTGTTCCAATAATCGACCTGTTTTTTAAGCGTGTCCATTTTTGTCGGTGTCCATTTTTGTTGGCGTCCACTTTGTCGGTGTCCACTTGTCGTTTGTCTTGTTTTTATGCAGACTAAATTGTCCACGGGAGCGGACCGAGTCGGCGGGCGTCCCCCTGATGAATGAGGAGCAGGTCGTCGAGCCACGCGTCAATCAAGGAAGGCTGATGAACGTTTCTCTGGAGCAGCTCCATCCAATCGACCACGCGCGTAGCGGCTTGGGCGGCAGCGTCGGCGTCGAACTTCCAATTTTTGGCAGCCTCCGTCAAAATGGGTTGCCACTCCGCGTCCATTTGAGGGTCACGAATGGGCGAGCCTGCGAGATAAATGGCGAGTCGCCGATAAAAATCCGCCGCGAACTCCATAATCAACCCGAGCCTTGCGCGGCGCAACGCGGGGACTTTCCCCACCTCGTCCAGATGGGCTTCGATCGTTTTCGCCCAGTTGGTTCGTTCCCTCGGCGCCTCCGCCAAAGTTCGCAAAAAGACGCGTCGAAACTCCCACAAAGACTCATCGGCAAGCGCCAACGCCTCCTCCACGCTGCCGTTGGAATACGCCGTCAAAAGCGGTATCATCTCCTCCGTCGGAACGCCGACCGGGGCGCGTCGCGAACGAGATTTCGCCCCCTTCTCCTCCTGCGAGTCGATTTTTTGACGCAAAATCGTCTCCACCACCGAGGACGCAAGCGGCGCGAAACGAATCATTTGGCAGCGCGACCGAATGGTTGGGAGCTGCTTTGCCGCGCTCGTTCCTATCAAAATGAGGACGGACTTGCGCGGCGGCTCCTCCAACGTTTTGAGCATCGCGTTCGCGCCCTCGACGTTGAGGTAGTCTGCGTCGTCGATAATGGCAATCTTCCGCTTTTTGAAAAACGGCGTCGTCGCCAACTCGGCACAAAGACCCTCGCGCATCCGATTCTCCTTCGGTCCAATCAGCAGCTCGATCGGAATGAACGCTCTGTCTGCGGGGCGCGAGACGAACAAGATGTCCGGGTGCGTCCCCTCCATCGCCTGACGACACGAGAGGCACGTGCCACAGGGAGACATTTGCGCGGGAGGAACGTTTTCACACTGGAGAGTCTGGGCGAGTTTTAGGGCGAATGAACGCTTCCCAATTCCTGGCGCGCCGATAAAGAGGAAGGTCGACGCCAAGCGCTCACGCTCAATCGCGCGTTGGAATCGACGCATCACGTCGTCGTGTCCTTGAATTCCGAGCCAACTCACACACGCACCCTTTCGTTATGAAATCTCACTCTCAAGCTGCGCCTGAAGCCGTTCGTCTTTCTCCTGAATGCGGAGGACGAGCTTCTCACGAAAAGTTTCGAGCTTTTGTACGAGATTTTCGTCGCCGATCGCGAGGATTTGTACGGCAAGGATGCCTGCGTTTTTCGCGCCCCCGGAGCCGATGCCCACCGTTGCGACTGGGATGTCCCCAGGCATTTGGACTGTGGAAAGAAGAGAGTCCAACCCACCCATGAGTTCCGTCGCGACCGGAATTCCAATGACGGGGAGCGTCGTGTGCGAAGCGGCGACTCCCGCCAGGTGAGCGGCTCCGCCCGCCGCGCAAATGATAACGCCAAATCCGTTGGAGCGCGCGTTTTTCACGAACTCCTCCACACGTCGCGGCGTGCGGTGTGCGCTCATCACGTGGACTTCAAACGGAACGTCGAAGTCGGACAAAACGGACAAAACGCTCTTGATTTTAGGGAAATCGCTGTCGCTCCCCATTAAAACGGCAACTTTTTTTGGCATTTTGCAGCTCCTGCCTCTGGCAAAAAACGAAAATTGGAGTATAATCTTATAATACTTCGCGTTCGAATTTCCGCTTCCGTCCGCCGTTGGAGCTACGCACCACGGCTCACAAGTCGTTGCGAAAACGGGAATTTTAAAGCACGACGAGTACATTCTACCCGAAAAAGAGCCATTTTACAAGCCGTCCCCCCGGTATTTTTATGAAATCCTGGTCGAAACACCTAAAAATAGCCGCATTTATCCTTTTGTGTCTGATTGTTGGAGTTGCGATGTGGAAAAATCGCGTTCCTGAGAACGTCGTGACGCTGCGTTGCCACCCCGTCGGCGTGATGGGGACGTCGTGCACGCTCCAAATCACCATGCGCACAAAGGACGCCGCCCGAGCCAAGCGGCTCTTCCAAAAAGCGGAAGCCGTTTTGCGTCGTTGTGAAGCGCTCACGAGCACTTGGATAGAGACGTCCGAAGTCAGTCGATTCAACCGATCGAAAGAGGGTGTGGACGTCGTTCTCTCCCCTTTCACGATGGACTTTTTTCTCAAAGCGGAGGAAGCATTTCACGCGACACAAGGTGCGTTCGACATCTCTTGCGGACGCTGTTGGACTCTTTGGGCGGAGGCGGAAAAGAAAAACCAACTCCCCACTCGAGACGCGTTGGAGCGCGCGAAAAACGACTCCAATTGGCAAAATATCAAAATCGAGCGCAACTGCGTGCGAAAACTCTCTCCAAACGTCTCTGTCGTCACGGGTGGGCTGGCGAAAGGCATGGCGGCGGACGCTGCGTTGGAGGCGCTTCGTTCGGAGCCGGAGATCGTTCTTTCTGCGGTCGTCGAGGTGGGGGGGGACATTGCGGTGTGGCAAAATACCCAGCCGATTGGGGTGCGGCACAACGATCAAAAAATCACCCTCGCAAACGGCGGAATCTGCTCGAGTGGACACTACGCGCGCCACTTTTCGATCGAGGGAAAATCATTCAGCCAAATTTTGGATCCTCGAACGGGGCAGCCTGTTGAGAAACGCTGGAGTGTGTCCGTGTGCGCTCCCGACGCAGCAACGGCAGACCTCTGGGCGACGGCGCTCGAAGTCCTCGGTACCGCTGGCTTGAATCTCCTCCCAGACGGCGTCTCGGCAAAGTTCGATGAGGAGCGGAACGTTTCTACAGAAATTTGGTCGCAAACCGATCCGCGCACCCCGGCTCGCGAAACGCCGCGTAAAACCGGAATTTTCAGGGAGAACGAGTATTGAATTCCTCGAATGGGAGAGTAACTTCTGGGAAGCAGAAAACAAATTCCGTATACACTGGGTTTCTCCAAAGAGAGTCCTTTCTCCTTTACCGTTTCCACAAGCCAATAGAGTACGCACCACCCAATCGCTTGGAGGATCAAAAAGAGAACGGCGCAGAAGATGAGTTTGCGTCGCGATTTCCGACGTGAATGTTTAATCATGGCGTTCCTGCGGCATTTTGGGAAAAGGACTCGACACACGAATCTCCCAAAGGACGCGGAAAAAGAGGATGCCACGCACAGAGAATAAAACGAGTTGTCCCGGTCTCACTCAGGAGCAATCATTCTGAGCAGGTACATGACATCCCCATGGACGCCATGATTCTACCTGCTCGACCAAATACGCCCACGCAATAGTGCGGTGAGACGGACGCATTCGTCATCAATCCTCTGTAGATATCATGTATCTTGCGATAAATCGATTTGTAATTTGTGCTCTTCGCGCCTTGAAATCCAAACTTTCACGACAACAAAATGAACACCAGTGCATTATAACCCCAAAAAAGTGAAAAATCAAGAGTATCCCCACGACAATTTTAAGAGAAAATGCATTTTTTCAGAAAAAAGAGGAAAAAAGAAGCCCCTCATAACGAGAGGCTCCGTCATTTCTTCAGAATGCCCAATATATCACGCGATATCAAGAGCGATATCAAGAAGCCGCAGCCACTCTGCGTCGTCGCCACAGCACAAACGCTCCGCCCAAAAGCAACAGCACCCACGTCGCAGGTTCCGGTACTCCGACATGCGCGTAGAGCGTGTTGCCATCCACAAAAAGACTCCAGTGAGTCTCCGGCAAAGCGTTCGTCGACATCATCGAAACGAAAGCCTCGTCCCAATCGAACGCCCCTGTCGCGGAGATGAGCGCAATGTCGTCGCCATACGTGTGCGTCTCCCAGTAGGATTCGTCCACGTTAAGTACAATGTCTGCGCCGTTGAGCGCCACATTTCCACTGACTTCCAAAAGTGCGTCGGTCGTGTTGTACCCTTTGAGCGAGAGTGTCCCGCCATTCATCGTCAGCCCGCCGAGAGAAACTTCCGCCAAATCGGTGTCGAACGCGAGTGTCGTGTCGTCGTACTGCGTGAGCGTGCCCGCGACGGAAAACGTTCCGCCCGTCACGTTAATGGAGCTAGCGTCAAACCCCTGCTGCGCGGTTCCATAAATCACCAGTCTTTTCGCCGCAGAGAAATTTCCAGAAGAGACGTTAATGGCGCTCGTCCTTCCGACATAAACATCTTCCGAGGAAGAAAACCCTCCGCCAGCCACGTTGAATTCCACATGACCACCATCATTGCTTTCATCATTCCAGTGGTTGGAGTATCCGATTTTCGTGGTAACGCTCGTGAAAGTTCCACCCTCGCCAACATTCACGACCGTCTGGGTGCCGTCCTTGTCGGAGAGCGACAACGTCCCAGGACTTGTCAGCGTGCTGCTGCGCACGAGCGAACCGTTTTCGTACAACCCTTTCACGTTTATCGTCGTGTGGGATGTCGTCGATTTCGCATCCCCCGTGTAGAAGCTGCCTGCCGCCTTGACGTTCCCACCCTCGAGATTCAGGGTTGCTTTTCCGCTATTGCTCAAGATGAGGTAGCTCCCCAGAAAATTTATCGTTCCATTCGTGACGTTGAGCGTTCCGTCCCCCGTGGCGTTTGCTCCCACACGAAGGACGCGGTTGAAGTCGCTGGTCGCCTCAGAATTATAATTGAGGACTCCAACACCATTCACTCCAAGGTAGAACGTATTTGCACGCGTCGAGCTATTTCCGATCTCTAACAAACCACCCTCGTTGACGTTGAGCACTGCTGAGGAGCCGTTGTTGGTCGCAACGTTTATGGTCGTATCGAGGGTCACAATGCTGAATTTGCCGCCTTTCTCGATAGTGAGCGATGCTCCATAGGTTGTGATGTTTCCATCGGCGTCCTTGGTGCCCGTCGCAGATGCGCCCAGAGTGAATCCCCCCGTGCTGGAGAGCACCGCTCCCGCGCCAGAAATCAGGACAGTTCCGGTTGAGGCGGCAGCGTTGCCGATCGTTATGCCGCTCGTCGTGACGCTACTGTACGCAGGGATGTTGAGCGTGCCCGAGCCTGTCTGACCGACATTTATGTACGTTAGGTTCAGCGCCGTCGAGGATTCGGCAGTTCCGCTATGGAGATTCAAGGTTCCCGAGCTGCCAGTGGCATAGGCAATATTGAGGGTATTGACGGAGAGCGACGCGCCGTGGTAGAAATTCAACGTCCCTGTGCCGTTGTCACCAACGTAGAGGGCCCCTGTTCCCGTTCCGCTTTCGGGAGATTGATCGTTGATGGAGAGCGAGCCGTAGAGGTTCAGCGTCCCTTGGCTCCCAGCTTTGAACCCGATGGGGACAGAGCCAATTACCGCGCCCGTGCCAGCAATGACGGTGCCGCCCGCTTCGATGTTCATGACACCGACGGACCCGTTGTTATGTCCAACGCAAAAACCTTGCGCCGTGCGCAGAGTACCGCCCGACTTGATGTTCATCACTCCCGAACCATTGCCCCCAATACGAAGCGACTCTCGATTGGTATTCTCCATTACTAACGTGGAGTCTTTGTGGACCGTCACCGTAGAAATCGGCGCGGAAGTCCCCTCGGGAATCGTCTGAGCGCCAATGAGGAGCGTTCGACTGCTGCCGAAAGTCATCGTTGTGGAAGCGAGTTTTTCGGTAGCGTCTTGTCCGACGTGAATCGTGCCAGAGCCGTACGAATCCACTTTGTCTACAGTCGTGATACCGCCCAAATTGAGCGATGCATCAATGCTCCCCCCCGTGAAGTAGTACGTCGCGTTTCCCGCCGCCCCGAAAGTGACGGCATTCGTGGAGTTGAATGAACCGCCCGACTGGTTGAAGGTGGCGGTCGCACCGACATGGTTGGCGAAAATGGCACCCGTCTGAACATCCAATGTGCCGCCGGAGAGATTGACGGTTCCCGTCTGGTTCGTGGAATCCCCCACAGTGAAAACGCCAGCGGTGGGTCGGAACGTTCCCGAGGTGATGGTCAGCGTGCCCGCGCCGTCAGAAATGCCGAAAAGGGCGTATGCCTCTGAGACGACCGTACCACCCGAGACGAGGAGGGTGGAACCCCCGCCGATACGAAGTTGGTTGGGGGCCTCATACTGCGCTCCATTATTGTGCACGTAAAGCTCGCCGCCTGTCGCTATTTCGAGCGTGGTTCCGCCCGTGAGCGCAGCGTTCAGGATTCCGTTTCCTGATCCCGCCGCGCCCGCGACCGTGTCGATCCTCCCCTGATTCGTCGAGGAGGGAAGCCCATTGCTCCAGTTCCCAGCATTCGAGAAATCTCTGTCGCCCGCCGTGCCCGTCCACGTTGTCTGCCCATACGCGAAAGGACCGACCAAGAGCAGCACTCCCAAGAGCGCCTTGCTGAATGAAATTTTCATGGTAATGTATCCTATGTTTTATTGCGATTTTGTGTTTTTTCACATTTCCCCACACTCCAACAGCGTGTCGATGGCTCTATTGTAATCCAAGTTGCAGAATTGTCAAGCAAAAAAAGTAAAAAAAAGAGAGTTTTTTTGAAAAAAAGACGGTGCTGTGCTGCTTCGCGTTGGAGTTTTCACCCCAGCCAGCCACTGGAGCTGCGCACCACGGCTCGCAAAACGTCACGTGAAACGGGAATTTAGGAGAACGAGTATAAAGGACGATCAGTATAAAAAGGCACCCCAACGCGCGATCGCTCGAGCCGGGCTTCCCTCGGCGTGCGCAAGCGGCAGCGGGAGTGCTGTGAGACGAAAAAAGTCCCCCTCGGGCAACTCGCCTAATCGGCAAAGATTCTCCAGAAGAAGCGTGTCCGCCTCCAACAACGCGCGGTGGCTGGGGAGATTCTCGTCTCCAAACGCGTCGGGCGACGGAATGTCCAGCCCCAAAAGCGCGATTTTCTTCGACGCAATCCACTCTGCCGCCTCGCGCGAGAGGAATGGGGACGAACGAAAATATTCACTCAGGGAAAAACTCTCGGCAGACTCCGCCCAATGCGTCCACAAAAGAATATGGTCGCACGTGTCGAACGCCCTCTCATGAGTCCGAAGACGCTCAACGCCGACGCACTCTTGCGGACGCAAAGTACCCAAATCGACCTTGCGCGCTGTCGCGTCGAAACGTTCCAAAGGATATTCTTCCAAGAACTTCCCACCCTCGAAAACATGTGCGGGCGCGTCAAAATGCGTCCCTTGATGGCTCCCAAACGAAAGCGCGCGGACGCGGAAGCCGTGTTGCGGAACGTCGAATACGTTTCTCATCTCCACAACAGGATCGCCCGGGTAGGGAGGCGAGACACTCGAAATTTCGTGCGATAAATCAACGATCGGCATCGTGTGTCTCCCAATCGTCCCGGGAGACGAACTCGATTGGAGACGATTTTCTTGGATCGTTGATGCGGATGAGTTTTTTGCCTGAGAGGAGCTCGTCGAACGACGCGCCGACCACTTCGGCTCGCCAACCTTGCGCCAAAATCGGCACGACGTCGGAGTTTTTCGAATGGAGCTTCCACGCGATCCAATCCCGCACATCAGAGGTGGTTCCGACGAGCGAGGCGGAGAGGCTTTTCTCCATGCAAATCGTGCTGAGGACGGAGGACAAAAAAGTCCCCAGCACGGTGGTTTTGGTGTTGTGTGCCGCAGGTTCGAATGCCGGGCACAAATCCTCGTTTTGGTTCAATGCTTCTCGAACGCGGCGAGAAATTTCCTCAAGCACCATGCGCATATCGTCGCGCTCCAAGCCACGGATGTTGCGGATGAGTTGGATTTCATGCACTTTTCGCTTTGCGATTTCGAGAATCAAATCGTCGCGCAAGACGTGTTTTGGCGAGCAATTTCTTTTCATTGCAACGGCTTCGCGCCACTCCCAGAGAGATTTCACGATAGCCAGCTCCCTTGCGCTCCAACGTGCGGCACCCAAAATGCGCCTCCAACGTTCCGGCGACAAATGCTGCTCAACGCACGAGAGCCAGTGGCGCATTTCGTCGCGAAACCACGAGAGACGCCCGAATTCCTGCAATTTTTCGAGAAGGACTTTTCGCAAATCGTTGAGATAAACCACATCGTCAACGGCATATTCAACCTGCCACGACGTGAGCGGTCGGCGCTTCCAATTCGTTCGGGACTCAGTCCGTGGGGGCGAGATGCCGAGAAACCTCTGTACCATATTCGAGTAGCCGATGGGATATTCGAGCGAGACAAGCCCGGTCGCGACTTGGGTATCGAAAATTTGTTTGGGAAATCGTTGGGTGTAGCGATAGCAAAAATCCATCTCGAAACGCCCGGCGTGTACGATCGTCTCGTGGTCGCCCTCGACGAGAAAGTCCCAAAAAGGTTTTGTGTCGATGTTCGCCAGAGGATCGATGAGATAAAACCCCGTCGGTGTCGCAATCTGAATCAAACAAAGGAGCGGTTGATAATAACGCTCGGAGATGAATTCGGTGTCAATGGCGACCCACTCGACGCCACACATCTCTCTGCACCAAGAATGCAATTGTGTTTGGGTACTTATTGTTTGATAAGGAGGCATATCGCAGGGGAAAAGTGTCAAAAAAGTGGGCGACGCGCGCGGACGCCACGTGTCGTCGAGAAAAGAGCCGCAGCGAAAAAATCTCTACGGCTGCGTGAGGCAAAAACCTTTGGAGCGCCAAACGTCCGCAACGCACCAAGAATCAAAACGGGCGAGGGAATTCTTTCGGGGAAATTTCCCCTACCCTCGCTATCCGTCGCTCACTGGCACCATTCAGGCTATAGGAACAAAAACACCATGGCGACCAGGATCGGGAGCAAAATCGCACAACTGTACCCCATGTACCCGAAGAAGCTCGGCATCTTCACACCCTCTTCTTCCGCGATCGCTTTCACCATGAAGTTCGGACCGTTGCCGATGTATGTCATTGCGCCCATAAAGACCGCGCCGAGCGACACAGCTCGAAGGAGCTTGGTGTAGACATCCGCCTCAACCTCGAGCGCCTGCATTCCCTCTTTGACCTCAGGTTTCGGCTCTCCTGCCTGGTACACGGCGTATTTCTCGGGCTGCTTCTCCGCCTCTTTCGTGAGCGCGCGAGCCGTCTCGCTAAAGACGACGTACGTTGGGGCGTTGTCCAAAACGCTCGAGAGCGAACCCGTCGCCCAGAAGAATTTGTGCGAATCCTCCAGCGTGATGGGCAGCTCGGATCCTTTTTCGTTCAAAATCTGAAGCGGAACCTGCATACAAATGAAGATACCGAAGAAGAGCGCCGCGACTTCGATAATCGCGTTGAAATTGAAACGATTCGCCTTGCGTACCAATTGGCTCCCAAGCACGAGTGAGAGGAGCACCAACAGCAGCTGGACGATTTCGCGCAGATACATCCACGCGTGCCAATTCGTGCCGGGGACGGGTTTGGAGGGGTCCAACAACGCGACCGCAAAAATCACGCCCGCCAGCAGGAAAATATTGGGGAACATGCCAGAGAATTTCAGGCTGCCGCCTGTCGCTTTATCTTCGCGAAGGTCTTCCTTGTTCTCGCGCGGATACGCATAAAAAGCGTCCCAAAGATAATACACGACAAGGAGGAGAACATTCACGAAGAGCCATTCCGGCCACAAGCACATCGTCCAGAGGAAATTAACGCCCGCGAGGTACCCAAGGAAGAGCGGCGGATCGCCCGTGGGAAGAAGGCAGCCACCGCAGTTGCATACCGCGAAAATGAAAAATATCACCGTGTGTGCCTTCAATTTTCGCTCTTTATTCGTCTCAAGCAAGGGACGGATGAGGAGCATTGCCGCGCCAGTGGTTCCGACGAAACTCGCGATCAGCGCGCCGATTCCGATGAACGCCGTGTTCGTCATTGGAGCGGCTCTCAAATTCCCCTCAATTCGAATTCCACCCGCGATCGTGAAGAGCGCAAAAAGAAGAACGATAAAGGGAATAAACTCGCTAAAAATCGCATTCGCGAAGACGGTGTACATTCTCGCGCTTCCCGAGTCGGCGCAAACACTATGCGACGGCCAGTGCGATTCCAAACCGCCCGTGTGCATGTAGCCGTAGTAGATCAGCGTGATAAGTCCGAGCGCGGCAGCAACATAAAAACGATGCAAGTTGCTCTCCCACCAATGTTCCGTCGCCGGAATGAGTGGCAAAACGGCAATCGCCAAAAGCAACAACGCAAACGGCGTAATCATCCAATAAGGGGGAAGATTGACTTGAGCATCTCCGTGTGCGTGCGCGTCGCAGGTGCCCTCTCCATGGGAGTGCGCGTCAGCCTCTGCCGTCGCTTCGTGAGCGTGCCCACTCACAATCAATTTCGTCCCCTTTTGGGGCAATCCCGCCACGCAAGCAACCGCGTAGGCTATGAGAATGGCAAGAATTCCAAATACCGCCAACTTGCTGGAGCCAGAATTCTGTCCGCCTCCCTCAGCGTGGGAATGTTCACCCATCTTAATAACTCCTTGAAATATAAACCTATTAAACGTCGGCACGAGCGCCAAAAAAATATTTCCTCTATCAAACCAGATTTTTGCCATTTTGACAAGCCCCCCCTCCCTAACATTTTATAAGCGTTCGTTTTTCCAAAGAATCATTCCAACCTTAAAAAAACGAGACCAAATCCCTCCAAAAATTTCACAAAAAAATTTTTGCCGATTTTTCTTTTTTGCTGGTTTCTCAAGAAATTCGCCAGTCGCGTACCGTCGAAATTGACCACACCTCAGAAAAAACAAAGCCCCTACCCCGTCCTCGAGGGAAAGGGTGAGAGGCATCCTTGGGTCATTCGTTTGCGGCGGCGGAATCTCAATAGCTGTCTGCCGTTGGCTCCCGCGCAAAACTACAAAGCACCCTCCAAAATTAGAACCAACTCGACGCGAAACCGCCGTCGACGCTCACGACCGCGCCAGTCACGAATCTCCCCGCATTCTCCGAGAGAAGAAGGAGGGCGGTTCCGATAAGCTCATCTGGTTCGCCGTAGCGCTTCATTGGAGTGTGATTCATGATGTTCGCGACACGCTGTTCGTCGAGCAATTTTCGATTTTGCTCTGCTGGGAAGAATCCAGGACAAATCGTATTGACGCGGACACCCTCCAGAGCCAAATCCTGCGCCACGTTCCTCGAGAGGTTGAGGACGCCCGCTTTGCTCGCGGAATATCCAAAGACCTTCGACAGCGGAAGGAGTGACGTGACGCTTCCGAAGTTCAAAATCGCGCCACCACCGTGTTCCGCCATGTGCTGTCCAAAAATCTGACAGGTGTTGAAGGTTCCTTTCAAGTTGATGTTCATGATGAAATCCCATTTTTCCTCGGGATAGTCGAGAAATCTCGAACCATAATTCACCCCGGCAGCGTTTACGAGGGCGTTGACTCTGCCGTTGATAGCCGAGGCGACATTGAGTGCGGCGGTGACGGACTCGCGATTCGTGACGTCAATGAGCGTCCAGGAGGCTTTTCCACCCAGTTCGACCAATTGTGCGCAACGACTTTCGCACGCCTCCTCATTAACATCGGCAATCACGACATGAGCGCCCGCTTGCGCAAGCCCTCTCGCAATAGCTCCACCCAATTCGCCACCGCCGCCGATCACGACCGCGACTTGTCCATCGAAACCAAACAAACTCTGAAGATATCCAGACGTTGACATAAAATCTCCTAAACAACAAAAAAACACGTTACGTTATGATACTTGTATTACTTCTCGTTTGAATTTTCGGTATGCCACCGCTAATTGGTGACCGCATAGTGAATTCTTACGAAATTTCGGTGTTTGTCCAACTTTTCGCGCATTTCTTGATACCGCGCGAGTCCGCGAATTTTGTAGACACAATATTTTCCCATACCATCCCTGTAGCGAATCGAAAGCGTTCCCACGTGAATGATTCGTTCCCATAGAGTACGACGTGTGTCTACCTGCAAAATATTGAGCAAAAGGATGTTTTGATTCCTTTGAACGAAAAATCCTTCCTTGATGGAGAGGGTGTCACTCGTGAGGATGTACTCGACAAACATTCGGCGCAAAAGGAAGACCCCGGCAACATAGAGTCCCCAAGCGATTGCGGACGCGAACAATATGAATTTTAGCGCGATAGCGAGTCTATTTTCCCAACCATTTTCCTCGGGCAACCACAAAAACCAGACTCCCAGCGCAGCCGCAAGCAACACAACGAGGATGATGAATTCATCGAACAAATCGCGAAGACTATAGCTCCAAGTGTCCGGCTTTTTGACCTCGGGATCCTTGATCAAATCGGAGTAATACATTTGTAAGTACGCTCTTTTGAGCGGCGTATCATTTCTTACTTTGTTGGCAAGATTGTCCATAATTCGCTCCCTAATTTCTCACAATCGGCACGCCGACTTTTGTCTTGAAGAACATGACGTATCTTAGAATGATCTCCTTCTTCTCGTTGGGATTATCCAATCCGCGAAGAACCCGGACTTTCGACTCCAGACCACCCGCGATTGGCTGCCTGCCCGTGTTCAACTGCTGCGGGGGATTTCCTTTGCTCTGATCGGCAATCGACAACTCCAAGTCTCCCACGCCCAGCAGCCTCTGCCAGAGATTTTGCCTCACATCGACCTGATTGATGTCCCACAGTTCGTAATGTTCGGTTCTCTGGATAAAGAAACCGTGTTGGTACGCCAATTGGTGCGGCGCGGGTCTCAATGTGTACGAAACGAAAGCCTTTCGCACCAGAACCTGATAGATGAGCCACACCAGATAGAGGAGCGTCCACAACATCAGCCCGACTGAGATGATTTTCGCGGAAATCTCGACTAAGGAATCCATCCGAGGGCAAAATGCCGCGCCCGCAAACCACAGTGCAGCACAAAGGAGCAAAACAGTTTGAATTCCCCGCCAAAGAATCGGAAGGTTTTTCGCTCTGCGCCACACAAAGATGCCAAACGAAATTAAACACCAAACGCCCGCGACACAGCAAGCAAGCGTACACGTGAGGCAATTTGCTTCGTGAAGCATGGATACCGGTTCTTTTTTCTCCCCCCCTTTGGTTTGGCTCACGTCAGTGGTCGGTGCGGCATCTGCCGAATTTTGCGGAACCGCCTCCTGTGCCACCGCAGCTGGATTCTCTGGAGTGGCAGAATCCTCTTGTGTTGGAGCCAAAAATGCGGGGAGCGACACGACAATCGTGAGAATCAAGAAAAAGATTCCCCACAGAGATTCATCAAGCAGATCTCGCAAACAGTATCGCCAACGGAATTCCTGGACAGGCATCCCATTCGGAAGAAACCCGAATTGATCGGGCACGTTTCCCCCCACCGAACCACCCTGTGGTGCCGCAGAAGCCCCAGTATCTCCCTCAGAAGCGTGGACTTCTTCAAGTGGAGTTGGGGCGTTGGGTACATTTTCGTTAGACATGTTCAACCTCTTTTATCTCGTTATACTCATCCTACTCATAAATCCGGGACTCACGACGATTCGTGAGCCATGGCGCGCAGCCTCGACGGCGGATGGTTCGTCTAGCCAAAACCAAAGCGGCAAGCAACCTCGAAACACCCTCCACACCACCTCATTGTACCACCTTTTCCCAGAATTTCAAGCGAGTTGCCAACAAAAACAAAAAAAATTTTAAATAATTTCCAGAAAACTCGCTAAAATCGGGATATAAGAAAGTTTTCCCTCTTTTCATAACTTGTTTTTTTTGCTATAATACGAGTGTCCGGGCGGAGACTTTTGTTTTGTGCTTCCCCCTTCATTTTCGATACATCTCTCCTAATCGCGTCGATCCCCCCTCGTGGTGAGCAGAGAGTTTCATGAATAACACGCAGGAAAAGATTCAAAACCATGAAATGTCCCAGTTGCAACCAAGATAATGATAAAGTCGTCGATTCGCGCGCTTGCGATAATGGCTATGCCGTTCGACGCCGACGCGTGTGTCAATTCTGCCAACGTCGTTTCACAACGTACGAAAGAATCGAACGGTCTGTCTTCAAAGTGATAAAACGCGATGGCTCCAGAGAGCTTTTCGATCGTAAGAAGCTCAAGAACGGCTTGGAAATTGCGTGTCGAAAGCGACCCGTGAGTGCCGCACAGATTGAGGAAATTCTTAATTTCGTCGAAAATGATATCGAGAATCGTTTCGAGAACGAAGTAGAGAGCCAATATTTGGGCGAACTCCTTATGGAGCGCCTTTTTCACCTCGATCAGGTTGCGTTCGTGCGCTTCGTGAGCGTCTATCGTCAATTTAAGGACACGAAAGACTTCGTCGAAGTCCTCAAACCGATGCTGACCAAAAAGCGCTAGCGAGAGGTTGTCGCCAAAATCGCCACAACGGCTAAAACCCATAATATCCCGTTCAACAAAAAGAGGCGGTCGTTCAAAAAGACATCGACTGGACCATCCTTCTTTCCCTGAAGTGCCGCCGCTAGGTATCGAAATATGCCATAAAATACGAAGGGAATTGTATAAATGAGATTCTCCGTGTGGTGGCGCGCCACAGTCGCGTCGTCGATCGAAAACAGCATATACGTGATGAGACAAATTCCGCCGGATATCGAGAGAAACATGTCCAAAAGCGCGGGGGAGTATTCGTCTAACAACGCGCGATACTCAGTTTGTGTCGTCACCAATTCCATGCGGCGCTTCCCGAAGCCTAAAAAGAGCGCCAACGCAAATCCACACACGAGAATCCACGGCGACGGTGCCACCTCTAAAATATACTCGTTCTCCTTTAAAATTCCCGTTTTATGCGACGTTTTGCGAGCCGTGGTGCGTAGCTCCAACGGCGGACGGCACCGGAAATTTCAACGAGAAGTATTATAAAACAGCCCGATAGAATTCGGAGTATAAATCCCATCGAAATCGAAAAGACGTCCAGAATAACTTGAGATCGGAGCAAAAAACAATAAAAAAGATTATTGAGACCGTACAAAATACCGCATAGGAAGAATTTATCACGCGCGTCGCACACGTTTTGGAGAACCAAACCCATCACCAGAAATGGCAAAACAAAGAGCGCCACGCCTAAAAAAGACGCCGTCCACACGGAGACTTGCCCCGAAGCGATAGGACGATTCTGCTTCCTCGGATGCGCCCGGTCGCGCTCAACGTCGACAATGTCGTTCAAGACATAAATCGCACTCGACCAGAGACAAAAACTCAAAAAGGCAAGCGACGCGCGAAAAATATCGCTCGAAACGTCGCCATCCAGAAGCTCTCCTGAAAAAAAGAGCGGAAAGATGACGAAAACATTCTTGACCCAATGCTTTACGCGAATCAAACGCAATATATCCATTCCACTCTCCCCAAAAAGAAAGACAAACAAGACGCAAGCACGCCCTGTTTGTCTTCGTTTAGAAATCCAATTTTCACGACGCCAGGAAATGCCAACGCGACGCATTTTATCAAGCGCAACTATGCTTTCCCTGCAAGCCGCACCATCGCACGCGCTTCGTCGATTGCCGCCTCGCGCAGCGCCATCTCTTCGGGCGTCGATTTTGCCTTCGACTTCGCTTCCTCGAGGGCTTTCTCCGCCACCTCGGGTGTGATGGAGGACGCAAGAGCAGCACGACTCGTCATCAACGAGACGGTGTTGTTCAAAACCTCGACAAACCCACCCGCGACATAGTAGGACTTCGACTCATCCCCGTTGCGAATGAGCAACTCACCCGCACCCAGGCGCCCAATCACGGGAGTGTGGTTCGGAGCCACGCCATAATAGCCGTCAAAAAGCGGCAGCTTGACGAACGTCGCAACCTCGTCCACAACCGTGCGCTCTGGAGTCACTACGATACACTTCATTTTCATAATCAATACCCGATCCGTTTCATACTCGTCATGTGTGAAATTTCACGCAGAACTATTTTTTCGCAGCCGCTTCCATTCGCTCCGCCTGCTCGGCCGCCTGCTCAATGCCGCCGACGTACATGAACGCCGACTCAGGCAGATGGTCCCACTTGCCGTCCGCGATTTCGTTGAAACTGCGGATAGTCTCTTTCAAAGGAGTGATTTCACCCTTCTTGCCCGTGAAAGCCTCGGCGACGAGGAACGGCTGCGAGAGGAAACGCTCCATTCGACGCGCGCGATGCACCACCAATTTGTCCGATTCCGACAATTCGTCCACACCAAGGATCGCGATAATGTCCTGAAGCTCACGATACTTCTGGAGCGTGGACTGAACACGGCGCGCGCAATTATAGTGCTCGTCGCCAACATACTGCGGATCCAACACGCGGCTCGAAGACGCCAATGGGTCGACGGCGGGATAAATACCCTTTTCCGAGATGGCACGTTCCAAATAAACGAACGCATCCAACTGCCCGAACGCCGTGGCAGGAGCCGGGTCGGTCGGGTCGTCCGCCGGGACGTACACCGCTTGGACAGACGTGATAGCGCCCTTCTCGGTCGAGGTGATTCGTTCTTGCAATGCACCCATTTCGCTCGCCAGCGTTGGTTGATAGCCCACCGCGCTCGGCATACGACCCAACAACGCCGACACTTCGCTACCCGCCTGCGAGAAACGGAAGATGTTGTCGACGAAAAGGAGGACGTCCATTCCAGATTGGTCGCGGAAGTAC
This sequence comes from Planctomycetia bacterium, assembly GCA_030527105.1. GTDB lineage: Bacteria > Planctomycetota > Planctomycetia > Pirellulales > Thermoguttaceae > RGIG3701. The sequence goes on along the minus strand of JAUNBK010000030.1, from coordinate 16,508 downwards.
TCCGCCATGGTCAAAGCGCTGAGCGCGACGCGCAAGCGTGCTCCTGGCGGCTCGTTCATCTGACCAAACACCATACATGTCTGATCAATCACGTGTTTGCCCGTCTGACCAATCGCGGCTTCCTGAAGCTCAAGCCAAAGGTCGTTTCCTTCACGAGTACGCTCACCGACGCCAGCGAAAACGGAATATCCACCGTGCGCGGAAGCGATTCGCGCGATCAACTCCTGAATAATAACGGTTTTTCCCAACCCCGCGCCACCGAACAACCCCGCTTTTCCACCACGAACGAAGGGGGTGAGAAGGTCGATAACCTTGATACCCGTCTCGAAGATTTCGGTCTTCGTGGAGAGGTCGGCAATTTTCGGCGCGTCGCGATGAATCGGGGAGAAATGCTTCGCCTTAATCGGACCGCGACCATCAATCGGTTCGCCCAAAAGATTAAAAACTCTTCCAACGGTCTCAGGACCAACAGGCACCGTGACTGGCGCGCCAGTGTCGACGCACTCAAGCCCACGAATCAACCCGTCGGTAGAACCCAGCGCGACGCAACGGACGCGCCCGCTGCCCAAGTGCTGCTGCACCTCACCAGTGAGATTGAGCACGACACCATTTTTATCGGAGCTAACTTTGACCGCATTATAAATCGCGGGAAGCGAATCCTCGGCAAATTCTACGTCGAACGTAGAACCAATCACTTGTGTAATATGACCAATGTTACTTGACATGATATTCTTTCCATGTTCGCGGCGGAGAATTCCGCACGACTACTACATCTACTTCCAGGGATAAAATTCAAATGAACGAGTACTTCATCGCCGGGCGCAATCTGGGAGGAGTACGCCCGAGGAAAAGGATTTTTACTTCAAGGCTTCTACGCCGCCGATAAGCTCGGTGAGTTCGCCCGTGATTTGACTTTGTCGTGAACGATTGACCGCCATCGTGAGAACCTGAATCATCGAGTCCGCATTCTCGGTCGCCGCTTTCATTGCTACCATACGCGCAATTTGCTCGCTGACAGCCGCATCCAAAAAGCACTTGAAGAGTTTGATTTTGAAGCTGGCGGGAGCCACCTCCGTCAAAATACTCTCCGCAGAGGGAAGAAAATCATAGTCCGCCACGGCATGAGTTCCCTCTTCGCCCCCTTCTTCGGCATTACCCTTTGCTTTGGTGCCCTGATCCGCCTCGCCACCAATTTCACTGAGCGGAAGGAGGGTTTCGTGCACCACAACTTGCTTGGCCATCGAAAGGAATTTGGTGTACACCACCTCCAAACGATCGATTTTGCCAGTGAGATAGCGTTCCAAATACTGGTTCGCAATCACCTCGACTTCATCCCACGCGGGGCGATCTTCAAACTGCGTGTAAGTTTCCGCCGCTGCGATTTTACGAAAGTTGAAATAGGAGATGCCTCTTTTGCCCGAGATGTTCAAAATCGGGTTCTCAACCTTGTGTC
>JAUNBK010000030.1:0-15045 GCA_030527105.1 Planctomycetia bacterium | reverse complement strand
GCACTGGCGTGGTCTGCATTGGCGTGGTCTGCGTCGGCACTCAACTCGTTCCACCGATGCAAGGCACTTCTCACGATCGCACCGTTGTAGCCGCCGCACAAACCGCGATTCGACGTCAAAACGAGCAGCACGACGTTCTTCTCCTCCGGATGCGCCTCAAAAAGGGGATGAGACGCCTCCGCGCCAGACGACGCCAAATTCGCGACCATTTTCGTCAAGCGATCGGTGTAAGCCATTGCGGAGATCGCACGATCCATTGCGCGTTTGTAGCACGCCGTGGATACTAATTCCATCGTTCGAGTGATCTTGCGGATACTCCGGATGGATTGGCGACGTTTATTAAGCGTTTTCGTTTTTGCCATGATTGCGAAATCTTACTTTTATGGTTGCAACTTATTTTTTTGAGTTTCTCCCCCGAAATCTTTCGAGCGCGCAGCCGCCGGGAGGGGAAACCCTGCGGCTAAAAACGCGACTCGAAAATATATCTGGATTAAAACAGTTGAAATGTCCTATTAGACAAAACTCTCCGTAAAAGCGCCCAAAACACGCTTGATCTCGGACTCAATATCCTCGTCAAGCTTGCCGACAGACGTGATTTTGTCCCACAAGGCTTGCTCGTTTGCGTGGATGTAGTCCAACATCTTGGATTCGTATTCCTGCACGCGCGTGACGGGGACGGTGTCCAAATAGCCACGCGTTGCCGCATAAATACTCAGCACCTGATCCGTGACGTGCATCGGCTTGCACAACCCCTGCTTCAGGAGTTCCGTGAGACGATAACCACGATCCAAACGCTGCTGCGTGGCGGCATCCAAATCCGTTCCCAACTTCGCGAACGCTTCCAACTCGCGGAATGCCGCAAGGTCGAGACGCATACCACCAGCGACCTTTTTCATGATCGGAATCTGCGCGGAACCACCAACACGACTCACGGAGATACCGACGTTCATCGCAGGACGCTGCCCCGCAAAGAAGAGGTCGGGCTGGAGGTAAATCTGTCCGTCCGTGATGGAAATCACGTTCGTCGGAATGTAGGCAGAGACCTCACCTTCGAGTGTCTCAATGATGGGGAGAGCCGTGAGCGACCCGCCACCCAACTCGTCGCTGAGTTTGCACGAACGCTCCAACAAACGACTGTGGCAGTAGAAAACGTCGCCCGGGTACGCTTCACGTCCTGGTGGACGGCGCATGAGGAGCGACAACTGACGATACGCGACCGCCTGTTTCGACAAGTCGTCGTAGACGCACAAGGTGTGCCCACCTTTGTAGGTGAAAAACTCTGCCATCGCGGTGCCCGCATAAGGAGCAATGTATTGCAGAGGAGCGGGCGAGGAGGCTCCCGCGACAATGACGGTGGTGTATTCCATCGCGCCATGGGCACGGAGGGTTTCAATGATGCCCGCGACGGTGGACTCTTTCTGACCAACCGCGACGTAGAAGCAATAGACACCCTTCCCTTTTTGATTGATGATCGTGTCGATCGTGATGGCTGTTTTTCCGGTTTTTCGGTCGCCAATGATCAACTCGCGCTGACCACGACCGATCGGCGTCATGGCGTCGATGGCTTTGATACCCGTTTGGAGGGCTTCTCGCACGGGCTGACGCTGGGAAATGGAGGGCGCGTTGCTCTCGACAGGTCGAGTTTCAGAGGTTTGGATCGGACCTTTCCCATCCAAGGGATTTCCGAGGGGATCAATGACGCGCCCCAAAACCGCCTCTCCAACGGGGACGCTCAAGAGCGCACCAGTGCTGCGCACCTCGTCACCTTCCTGAATTTTCAGATAATCGCCGAGGATAATGACTCCGACGGAGTTTTCTTCGAGGTTGAACGCCAGCCCCATAACACCGTTGCTGAATTCAACCATCTCACCGGACATAACGTCTGAAAGTCCATAGACTTGAGCAATTCCGTCTCCGACCTCCAGCACGCGTCCGACTTGGCGCACGTCGATACGGGACTCGTATTGCTTTATTTCCTGCTGTATAACAGAAGCGATTTCATCGGCTTTGAATTTCATGGGCGCTCCCTATCAATCACTGTTTAGGCGCATAGTTTTTAACGATATTTCGACGGATATTTTCGAGTTGGGTGGCGACCGAACCGTCGTAAATCGTGTCGCCAACGCGAACGACCAAACCACCAATCTGATTTGGGTCCACCTTACACGTGATAAGCAGATCGCCTGCGAAAAAGTTCCGCAAGTCCTGCGCGATTTTGTCCACCACATCCTGCGCGATGGGTGCTGCCGTGGTGATAACCACCGGGATTCGACCAGCGAGTTTGTCGTACTTCTTCCACAATTCGGCATAAATGGCACGAATGCAATCCAAGCGTTCATGACGGGCGAGGACGCGGAAGAAATTGAGCAACACCTGACTCAAAGCACCACCCAAAGTCCGTTCGATAATGCCAGCTTTTTCCTCAGCGGGGATGAGTCGACTTCCCAAGATTTTTTCGAACTGGGGGAATTTATCGAGCGCGGATTGAATCATCTGCGCGTATTCGTCAAGGATTTCCTTTACTTGGGCCAAATTATTATCAACCGCCCCAATCAGCGCGTCAGCATAAATGCCTGCGATCTTCTCCACACTCACATCGGGATTGAACTCCGCCGCAAATTGAGAATCGGATGTTTGAATATCGTTTGACATGGAAACCTCGATTATAGTATTCTATTGGAATCACAAAGGACGCGCAACGAAACGCGTCCGCTAATATTATTTCCCGAAGCGAGCGACTGCCTGATCGATCAGTTGTCTATGGGCTTTGGGATCGAGTTTTTGCTTCAAGATATTGCCAGCGAGTTGGACGGCGAGGTCCGCACTCTGCGCAGCAAGCTCTTTTTGCGCCTGCGTGGTAGCAGAAGCAATTTCCTGCTGGGCAGCGCGTTTTTCAGCCTGAATATCGGCTTTGACCTTCTCCATCATGACACTGCAAGCGTGTTCGCTGGCAGCCTTTGCACTATCCTGCATTTGCTGGATTTCCGCTTTGGCTTGCGCGAGTTGGGCTTTGTATTGCTCCAGAAGTGCTTTTGCTTCCTCGTTTGCTTTTTCGGCATCCGAGCGCTGGTCAAAAACGTACTTTTCGCGCTTGTCCAACCCTTCCATGATTGGTCCCCAAGCGAACTTCCAGAGAAGAGTGAGGACAATCAGGAACGTAACGAGCGTCCACAAAGCGGTATCTCTGCACAGACTATCGAGCGGATTGAGAGGATTAACCCCCGGCGCGCCCCCATGATCCGACGCAAAAACGTCAGTCGCGATAACGCCCATCGCCAGAAAGGCGCTAAACATTGTGATTGTCGAAGTATTGAGCCATCGTCTTGAGTTCATAGCAACGTTCCTGTATCCCGGTTACAAAATTCGTATCAAATATACCTGCGAGTGCCTAGAAAATGTATCCGAGCAAGCAGATAACGAGCGCGAACAAGGTTGCACCTTCAACCAACGCGGCGGCGAGAATCATTGCCGTCTGGATACTACCAGCAGTTTCGGGCTGACGAGCCATGCTTTCGACAGCAGCGGCACCGATGCGGCTGATTGCCAGACCACCGCCGATAACGACGAGACCGCAGCCGAACGGGATCAAGAGAACCTGAAGCGGGTTCTTGCCAGCCGGAGCCGCAGCTTTATCCGAAGCCGTCTCGGCAGTGTTCTGCTGAGGAGCAGTGGTCGTTTTTTCCTGCGCCGCAGCCATAGTGAAGACGGACAACACCATCAAAATCATCAAGGAAACAACAATCTTTTTCACGTTTAGTCTCTCCTTAGTTAGAGGATGATAAAAAATCGATTTATTTGTTAAATTTGAATGGAACATCTTAGTGAGGATGCGATCCCATTCCGATGAACAACGCCATTAAAAAGGTGAAAATGTAGGCTTGCAGGAACGCGACGAAAATCTCGAGGAAGTCGATAGCCACAATGACGAACATAGAGGGGACCGAGACCACGAGCCAGATGAGGAAACTGCCTGCCGAGGCACCAATGAACGCCCCGAACACGGCAAGGACCAGGTGCCCCGCGAACATATTTGCAAAGAGTCGAATCGCCAAAACAAAGTGTTTGACGAGCAACCCGAAAACCTCGATAACAAAAAGCATCGGTTTCAAAAAGATACCCATGACGAACGGGACGTCCATGGGGGGCACCTGAGAAAGCCAGAATTTGACGGGACCGAGTTTTGCCGAGCCAGAAATGACAACGGATAAAAACGCGACGCTTGCCATGACGCCCGTCACGGAAAGGCTCGCCGTCGGAGAACCACCACCGGGGATCATTCCGAAGAGATTCATGAAAAGGATGAAGAAGAAGGTTGTCCAAAGGAGTGGCAGGAATTTGTCCGCGCCATGTCCAATGGAGGGACGAGCAATGTCGTCGCGGATAAAGAGGAGGAACGCTTCCATCAGGTTCCAAAATCGCCCTTTAATCGGCAAACCTTTTTTCACTTTCATCGCCAGAGGGATGAAGATGAGCAACATGAGCAACGCCGCGAGAAGCTCAATCACCATAAATTTGGTAATTTGCAACCCACATATTTCTGGCAGATCGAGATGTATGCCGCGAATAAAATGAAAGGAATTACCATCTGCTACGTGACTGCCTAGTTCATTCGGATCCATACGACGTTCCTTTGACTACTGTTCATCTTGAGTTTCGGCTATATCCGCTTGCCCGACGTAACGAAGCGCGATAATGACGCTCCATACAAGCAAATAGGGATAAAACACAAAATACGACACTATTATAGCAAACAAAAAAGTTTTGTCTAGGGGTCTACGGTAAAAAAATATCGAGAAAAGCAGGAAAATTATAGGAAAACCGACGCGAGAGACGCCTCCGAGGAGGAATCCGGCGGAGGAAATCTTAGAATAGGAGTTTTTTACCTCTTTTTGGATTTTCTCTGCTGCCAAGAATCCCGCCAAACATGCAAGCGTGCCGAGGGACGCTCCGCGAAGCGGTTCCACACCCCATAAAAAAAACACTCCTGGAGCGAGTATCGCCCACAAAAATAACGTCGCGACGATGAGCTTGCAATAATTCATGAAATTTGACTATTATTAACGCCTATTTATTATGGCTTTTGGGAGTGCTACTTGGTTTTCTCCTGCGCGGGTGGCGTTTTCTCGATCTTTAACTCGATGATTGGACGGGGTGCCACCTCTCGAATCTTTGACGCGCGGTCGGGGAAAACGTTCCGCCACGGCGCGCAAAAATAGAGAAGCAACATCGAAAGCGCAAAAACAATGACAACTATATACAGGAGCGTCATCGTTCTGCGCGAAACGCTCGAGGGTTCTGGACTCTCGTTCATTTGTCGCTTCTCTCACTTGCGCGACAGGTGGAGCCGGTCTCTATTTGCACTTCCTTTTGGTACTCGTCGAAGGAATCCGTGTCGAAGTACTGATGCACCAAAAAACGAACGACATTGCAACCGGGGAATTGCTCGTACTCGTTGTTTTCGAGCCTCAAACCCGCGCGCCAGTCGTTGTCCATTCGGAGGCAGACTTCCGTCGAGCGGAAGAATTGGTTGCCACGGAGGAGGAAGTTCTTCGTTGCGGCGCTGTTGTTGTAGAACATCATGTGCGCGCCGTTTGGGTTGGGGCGTTGAGTGTGCGCCCAGCCGAAGCCCGCGTCGAAGCACTTGTTGTTCTCGAACAGGATATTCTCCGTCGTTCCCTCGCGATTCCAATACTCGAAGGAATACTCGGAATTCCAAATCGTGTTGCCGCGATAGACAATATTCTTCTGAACGGAGGGGGACTCTTTGCTCCCTCGGCCTTGGTTTGTGAGTGCCGCATCGTAAATTTCCCACAGTCGGTTGTTTTCGACAAGACAGTCGGTGGCGCAATTCCAGAACTCAATTCCGTTGCCGTATCGGACTGGCTTGCCATCTTCGCGCGTGAATTGATGCGCTCCGCCGATGTAGAAAATGTCGCAGTTGCGAATGATCGTGCGCGTCGCGTTGGATCCACCAAATCCGTGGGCGGCTCCGTAGCAAATCGCAAGATTGTCGAAAATGGCGTCGTGGCACCCACCATGAGAGACGACGTGCGCTTTCATCGCAAGCTCGATGCTGTCGCACGTTTTGGCGGGATTCTCGTTCCATCGGAGAAACACGCGCCGTGCCGCTGGGTCATAAAAATAGTCGCCCGGTTTTTGGCAATCCGCCACGCTCCACTTTTTGACGCCGCAACGGTGCCCTTTCTTGAAATTGCCATGGTCGAAAATGATGTTTCCGACGTCCACCCCCAGATCGAGTCGCGCGTCCACATCCGCCTCCACGACCTCAAATTGCTCCAGCTCCAAGCAACACTCGGCGGGCATACCCCCTAAACTCAGGTGCCATCGGAACTTCATCCCCTCGGCAAGCGTTGTTTCCTCGATAAGAGAGTACGCGACCTCAAACGACTGCCATTCGCGATCCAGCTGGATTTTGGCGGGGGATGCAATGCGTCGAATCTTGGTACGATAGGGGAATGAACTTTGGATGATGCGGAAGTCACCCAATTCGAAAGGAACACTCGCTCTGGCACGGAAGCGGAGGACGAATTTCTCCGGCAGCACGCTGGCGTCTACCTCAGGTCCCCACAGTTGGATATGATTCGGCGCGGTGCCGTTTTTCGCGCAGTCGACACGAACGTAGGGATTGAGGTTGTCCAACTTTGTGCTCGTGAGCGAGGCGACCGCTCCGGCTTCACGATGCAGATTCCACGGCGAGAAAAAGGGCGTCTGAATGCGCGCGCCATACTCGATTTTCACCTTTCGCGTCGCCCAAATGCCGGGGGCGGTTTCTTCCCAATCCTCTTCGTTAGAGGCGTCGACAGAGCCATAAATCGCGGGCTTGGCGGCGTTTGGATCTCCATATGCACCGTACAATATTTCCTTTCCCGGCTCGCCGCTTGCGGGACAAAGCACCGCTCGGGGCGCGCAGGAGAAATCCGGGTGTCGCCACACTCCGCCTCTTTCGAACAAAACCTGGTCACCAGGCAGCAGAGGGGTGGCGTGGACTTTTTGGAGGGATTGCCATGCGCTCTGGGGCGATGTGCCGTCCGAGGCGTCGTTTCCGCTCGGCGAGACATAATACGTCGCGGCGAACAAAGGCAGGCTCGCGAACATTGTCGCGAAAAATACACAAACAAAACGTTTCATCATTTGAGGAACCATTCCTTACTCTTGACCCAGGGCGACGTCCTTTCGTTTCGACGTTGAGCCGAACGAACTCGCCCGTATAAAAAAACGAAAGACGTGCCTATTGTACCCTCAAACTCACGTTGTGTCAAGGAGACGCACCAAAAAGCTCCGAAACTGAGAGCCTTCAAACAGAATGGGCATCCAAAGTTTTTTGACACAACGCCAGACCAAAACTCTCGTTGGGCATTCCGAGCCGTTTTTCTCAACGAATCGCAAATGTGACTCGTAGACGGAGCTACAAGCTTATGCGCTTATAGGCCTATGAGAAGATGCCGTCAGGGAATGGGAAAGAGTTTGTCAGACTCAAAGGGAAAAAAATGGGACGAACCCCCAAGCCATTGAAGGCGTGTTCTGGGTGCCCCCAGTTCCGATACGCGGAGTGGCACAATTTGGCATGATCTCTCCACGAGCCACCGCGGAATATTCGATGCTCGTCAGCGGAAGTCGCAGTTGGTCCAACGGGATCCGTAACGGCATAGCCTGGATATTCAGCATATCGGTCTGCGCACCACTCCCAGACGTTCCCGTGCATGTCGAATAACCCCCACTCATTGGGGATTTTTCTCCCTACGGGCTGCGTTCGCCCGACAAAAATTCTGTAGAAGAAAGCACCGATCGGTGTGTGCCCTCCATGCCATGCGATCGAATTCAGATTTGCGGCAGAAACTCCCGTAGGTCCCGCACAACAAGCGTATTCCCACTGCGCTTCGGTTGGGAGTTGGACTTGAAGCCCGGAAAAATTCCCCAGTTCTCTGCAGAAATTAATGGAGTCATGCCAATTGATTTGTTCAACAGGAAGGTCGTCTCCCACGAAATAGCTTGGATTATAGCCCATAATGGCTTTCCACATCCGCTGAGTGACCTGGGTTTCAAGCATCCAGAACCCACGCGTCAGTCTCACATGATGAGCGTTGTGCCAACCTCCCATAACGAACTCTCCCGGGGGGCACCAACGCCATGCGAACTCCACACCATAAACGGTTTTCGTGAGTCGATCGCCTGGATAGCGCCCGAAAAATACAGGCTCTACCGGAGGTTCCATCAACTCTAAAATGGTGTTCCTCAGGGACAGGAATTTTTCGTTCAGAGGTTCGATATGAAGAGCTTCGTCGATTTTCTTTTTCGCCACAGCATATTGCCGCATTTCCAGATGCTCGAGAGCAATATTGTACAGAATCTCTCCAGAGAGAATCAATGGAGCATTTTGAGGAGCCTCTGGTACGTATATCCGCAAAGGAGGGAGAATCTCCACTTGTATTGACGACGGAATCTCCTCGCGCAGCGGAGGGACGGTGTCTGCGGTTGGCGAACCAAAACCCGATGGCGTATCGGTCTGCGTATCAACTGGTGTTGAGGAGACGACTGTTTCCGGCTGTGCGGGCAGGAAGATTTCCGAGTCGCCCCTGAATTCATAAAAGGGACTCTGCCTCTTTTGCATGGCTGATGCACTTTTTACCGTTTCTCGTCGAACGTAGGAAAAGATATTTGTGACTCGCGGTTCAGCACTCTCGAGCGCTTCCAGCAGGTGTTGAGTGAAGAATCCATGTGATTTTTCGCCCCATTCGTATGCACACTCTCCCTCCGAACAAGAATTCAGAATGGCGACCGTTTGAATTATGGGTTCGTTGTTTCGTTGTAAATGTTCTGGATTGAATATCTCTAGAACAATGTCGCGAGCCCCAATTTCGAGCGTTGGAGAGATTCCCATTCGTCCGTCCGCACTACTTTGGCAACAGTCCAAAATAATGCAAACATTTTTGGCGGGAATTTGTCGAATCGCGTCGCGTATTTCTTCGAGAGAGATTGCCGTATCGCTCATGGAATTCGGACGCGTACCTGTTAGGCACAAGTAGCGCTTCCCTTCGTACCAGGCACCATGTCCCCAGAATCCAACGACCAGCAAGTCAAGCGGTTCTGCCCATGTTAAACACTCAAGAATGTCAAATTTTGTGTCAGGTCTGATATTTTTTCCCTGGCATGTGGCGAGGACGACTTCATTGTGTTTGAACTGGTAGAATTCTTTTAATGCGTTAGCCACTGCCTCCGCATCTTGCCTTGCGTAACTCAGATGTGATAACGCCCTGTATTCATTAATCCCAAACAAAAACGCGCGCTTTTCCACGTTGAATCCTCCTTTGAACTGGGTGCAGATCGGTGCCTCACGACACTATACAACATCCCATTATACATCGAAAAAATTATTTTGCAAGTGGTAAATAAAAAATTTTTGAAAATCTTTCAAAATACGCGGCGAAATTTGAAAGGAGGAAACTTCACGCAATGCGCAAGAAATACATGGAGTCACCTCGCTGGGAGGCTTTCCACGAAATGAATCTAATCTGTTACGTCAGCAGAAAAAAATTTGAGAATCTCCGCCAGCATGGGCTGCGCCCGTTTGACACGTCCATCGCTCGTAATCAAACCCGCATGAGCATAATCGTGGAATCTGTAGTCGCGAAACACTGCCCAATCAACCCCATAAACTCGCGGCTTTGCGAGCACGAGTGGGATGATGTTTGAAACCCATTGCGCTTGGTGACGCAAAGACCAGCCGTCCCACACGGGTGTGGTCGGAATAAGCGCCTTGGGGTCGGCTTCCGCAGAACTCGGAACGCGAAACATTAAATAAAGGGGCAATCCTAAAATCGACCATTGATCAATCAGACGAGACCAGCCCAAAAGAGGTCGGTCGTACGTTGCATTATTTTGGTACCCAATGTTGAATTCTAACTGAATGCCAGAAATTTTGCCTCGCGATTGCACAACGTAATCGGCGCACGCAACCGCTGGATAGACGTCAAAATCCCCATCCCAGACGCCGACGGGAGACGGAAGAACACTCTCTCCCCACGGCTGATCGAACGATGTGATAATCTCTGCCGTCGGTTGGCACTGCTGAATCCACCCGACGATTTTAATCGTAAGCTCCAACTGCTCGAGGAGATTAAGCCCAAGAGGGAAAAAGGAATTCACTCGCGAGGTGGCGATCCACGTCGTCACGCGAGAGCGGAAACGTTTCACGATGTTTTGGACGTACTCACGAACGCACTCGCAAATGGCGTTGAAATTCCCCTTATGCTTCAATAGGTATTGTGGGATATGCTGCGGGAAAAAATTGATGATCGGACCTGCCGTGACCATGAAACCATTGCTATAACACCAGTCGATCTGCGCCTCGAAACGATCCAAAAGGTCTGGCGACGCCTCAATCCTCTCCCACGCAAGGTCGATATTTACGTGGCTGAACGTCTGAAAGAAAAGTTCCTTCAACTCGTTTTCGAGCGGAGATTCGTCGATTCGAATCCCAACGTGCTTGGGTGGGGATGATTCGATGATGTGAATCGCAGTGTCATCGTCGTCCAGATCCTCTTTTGGCATCTTTGACGAGTCGGAAAGCGGAAATGAAAAGACCGGCGCACTGTCTTCGTCACTCGGCAGACTCTGCGTGGTGTCTTGCCCCGCTCTCCGATTCGAGAGGGAGGCGGCAGCCTCTTCCGATTGGCGCGTGATGCGGCGCAAGAGAAGAACGCGCTCTATGTACGATTTGGCGCATATGAGCGATGCCTTGGACGAAAGCTGCATGGAATAGACGGCGAATTGATCCGCCTCGGGCGAGTGTCCCGCAGACTCTCGAGCAATCTTGACAGCTTGAAAGAGATATTTTCCTGCGTCCTGTATAGTTTTTCTAAAATCCTCGTTCAGCGTGAGTCCCGCAGCTTCCCAATCGGCGGCTTGGTTCCGAACGGAAACACACAAACCGCGCGCGAGTTCCACGGACAAATGGAACGGAGAGCGCTCCGACATGAGCGTACCCGTGGAGATCATTTTGTTGCCAATTGCTGGGATTGTCCATGGGGCACACAAGCGAAAACTGGAGCAGTCCGCCGCGCGAAGAATGAGTTCGTTGCCCACAAGCGCGACTTCCGCAGGGCGAATTCCACGCTCCAAATCCATCAAATGCACGGAGCGAAGCATCTCCTTCGTTGCAAAATCACTCGGACATAAAAATCGAATCTCTTCCATCGACAAGCACACTATCCACCATGAACAAAAACACAACTATACTCATCGTACTTTAAAATTCCCGTTCTGCGCAACGTTTTGGGAGCCGTGGTGCGTAGCTCAACGGCGGACGGAACGGGAAATTTCAACGAGAAGTATTATAATACTTCTCACGACACTCCACATCCCCCCATTATACCGGAATTTTTTAAATTTTCAATGATACATCCCCCTCAAAAGGGGAATATTTCCAAAAAAATTAGAAGGATCCTTCTCGATATTTCTGAAGCTGCCTCGGTCGTCGATCGAGAACCATTTCTCCGCGACGATAAATACCAGATTGCGCCCACTCCTCCGCCTCTCGTGTTGCGGAGTCGAGTCGCTCCTGCGCCAATAGGCGATACTCCTCCAACTCGTCACGCCGAATCTTCTGAGGAACGTGAATCGCCTCGCTAAAAATGAGCCTTGCTCGACCAAATGGTTTTGGAATCGCAAAACGATCCCACGATGGAACGCGCCAACAATCGCTATAGCCCATCCCGGTCGGAATAATGGGGAACCCGAGACGCGACGCCATGAATATTGTTCCGTCCGACATCGTTCGACGCGGTCCCTTTGGACCATCGGGCATGATTGTGAGATGATATCCCTCTTTCCCCACCGCGAGCAAGTGGCGCAGCGCCTCTGTGCCTCCGCGCGTTGAGGAACCTCGAAAAATGCGAAAGCCCATGAACTCCGAGAGGTGCGTGACGATCTCCGCGTCTTGGTGGAGGGACGTGATGGTCGCGACCTTGCATCGACCAAAAAAGGCAACGGGGAAAGGGATATACTCGTGCCAAAAAGCATAAATGAAGGGACCTCCCACCCACTGTCCCTTGGGGTCGTATGCGGGGTCGAAGCTCCAATAGCGTGCATCCATGGTGGAAAAATAGCGTTCAAGCGCACACGCACCAATCAAACCACCCAATCGATTTAAGCCTTTTATCTTCATCGTATACCCATTTTCGAGAGCAATATTGGACAGATTGAACAGCCTGAGTTTCAAAAAACGGTCGCTTCCGCCGTGCTTTTTGGGGGAAACGACCGTTTTGCAACAGGAACAAAGGGAAACGACACGGGACGCGAACCAAGTGCGAGGGATTATCGACCAGTGGGGCGCGTCGTCTCCGTCAAAACGGATGCATCCATGCCGAGGAATTCGTAAAGATCACGCAGCTTCACGCGAAGGCGCGTTCTCTCACCGAGAAATTGAGGGTCTCTTCGTTCCGGTTCCATAGAAGTCGGTGCCTCCCCCTCTTTTGTCCTTGGCTGCGTGGGTCGTGGTGGACGTCGCAAATTGTCGTATAACTCGTTGATGGTCTCGAAATGCTTCCGAATTTTCCCTATTCGATCTTTCTCTGCCGCGTTTGCGATCTGGAGGATGCCGGAAGTCTCCGATTGTTTGAAGAGGAAGATGAAGACGTTCGACACCGTCTTGACGCGCTGCATGAGGCTGCGGATCATGAGGTCGTTCACCTCGGGATCCATCGAGTTGAAACTATCCTCCGTGACGTACGTCATTCCCTCGCTCTCTGAGCCTCTTCGGAGGACGAACTTTTGCCTCCACTCGAACGCCACCGCCTCGGCACCAAATTTGGCAATCGCTTCCACCGCCTCGGCAGTCGTGGTTTTTCCTAAAGAATTTTTGTTGAGATTCATCCTCGCAAGCGCCTCGACGGCAGTGAGACGCACGTCCAACGCAGACCGCGCGCGCTCCACCTCGGCTCTGTCGGGCAGTCTCCCGGGTCTCGGCTGAGGAACGACGATGCTATACTCGTCTTTGTCGCAAATGATATGGAGGATTTTCTCCGCGCGCCCGTTTGCGTCGACGCGCAAGTAGCCAAGCCCACGAATCGCAAGGAGACGCATCCACTCGACTTCCGGCGAATCGATACCCGTTTCGGAGTGGGGCGCGAACGCGAAAGGATCGAGCACGAGTGCTAACTCCGCGCACTCCTTGGTCATTCTGGGGTTTCGACCTAAATAATACGCGTGGTTGATAAGACCTCTCATTGCCGCGACGCGCAAGTACGCATCAGAGAGCTTGAGCGCAGACGTGAGCATTTTCCTCGCTGGCTCAAACGGAACCTCGATTCGGTCCCTCTCACCAGGGCGCCCAACCTTCAATTCCCCCGCAAGGATCATGGCGTTGAGACGAGTCGCGTTGGGGAGGTCTTTGTCCTTCAGGATTTTGACAATGTTCTTAAGCGCCTCGTCGCACGCGACGTTGGACTGCGCGTCATTGTAGGTGCGCAACTTCGAAAGGACGTCTTCCTTCAATTCGGGAAGGCGTACGAGATTCTCGTCCTCCTCCCACCCGGAGAAAAGTTTTGCGACCTCTGCGCGAATCCCCGCCTCGGTCTCCCTCGGGACGCCAGCGGTTGTCTGCGCCAGAGCCATACAACCAATCAACGCTGCAATGGCAAACGTCGCCAAAAACGACACGATGTACGCTCTATTAGTTCTGATGAATCGCTTTTTCATGTGTTTGATTCTGAAGTTAAAATAACCCCGTGTAAAATTCCGAAAACCCCCTAGACAAAAAAACCGTCCTCGGGTATGATAACCACTCCCCCAATATGTTACACCGAAACGCCACGCGCGTCAAGCGTTTCGATGGGCAAGAACGCAAAAAAAGTCAAAAAAAACGGAGGAATACCATGAAATTGACCAAAAACCCCGACACGCTGTCCATTGCGGCGCTTGTTTTGCCGTTCGTTTTGTTTCTTCTTCTCACTTCCATGGAGCCAACGCCCGAGAAAGAGGGATTTTTCGGGCTTCTCCCTTACTCCTCTTATCCATGGGTGTACACGATCAAAATCCTCCTCTGCGCGGCACTAAGCGGCGTGGGATTTTTCTTTTGGCGTCGTTTTTTCCCATTAAAATTCACGACCGCGACGATCAGTGCGATTTTTCTCGGCGCGCTCGGAACGCTGCTCTGGGTCGGCATTTGCAAACTTCAAATGCTGTGGCAACTCCCCACGATCGGCGAGTTTTCGCGCAGCGCGTTCAATCCTTTCGAACACCTCCAAGGCTCGGCAGCGTGGGCGTTTTGGTGCGTCCGAATGGTTGGGCTTGCGCTCATCGTCCCTCTTGTGGAGGAAATTTTCCTCCGTGGTTTTCTCCTTCGTTTCATGGAAGGGGAAAATTGGAAGGAACTTCCGGTCGGAACCCATTCTCGAACGTCGTGGATTGTCGTCATTGTCTATGCCGCACTCACGCACCCGGCAGAGATGTACGCCGCCGTGTTGTGGTTCGGGCTGGTCACGCTTTTCGTCCAACGCACGAAAAACATATGGGACGCCGTTGCGCTCCACGCCACCACGAATCTCCTGCTGGGGCTTTATGTGCTCCGGTCTGGAGAGTGGTTTTTTATGTGACGCGCAGCTGCGTCCGTTCGACCAAGTGTGCGGATTAGTGGGTGCTCGACTCCGAGGAAGAGCTTGGTGCCGAGGATTCCAAAGCGCGCTGTGCCGCAGTCTGGCGCGCGTATTGGATCAGCTGGAGTCCTCTTTGTACTTGCTGAGGCGTGAAATTCGTGATGCGGACGCCATTGGGGCGCAAAACGGTTTCCGTCGCCAAGTGCTGCACGCTGGTGCCGCTTGCGAGGTGCCACGCGGCGAATTGAGCCGACTTGTAGTCCAACTGGTGCAGCATTCCGACGAGGATTTTCACATCTTCCCTGTCCGTCACGGATTCGATCGGAACGATCTCGTACGCGACATTGGCGTTCGGGTCGCGCTTCCCATACTCGAGACAGACGGTGGGGCACTTTACGGCGGTGACTTTTTCCGGCGGGATATTGAGAACGTT
>JAUNBK010000142.1 GCA_030527105.1 Planctomycetia bacterium | reverse complement strand
GGACCCTTCGGACCACGAGGACCCTTGGGACCAAATTCGGGACCCTTGCGAGCGGCTTCAAGACCTGCCTTGAAACCATCTTTGAAACCATCACGATAGGCTTCTTTCATGAACGCGCCGGGGTTCGGACCCTGTCCAGGACGGAATTCAGGGCGAGGACCAGGTCCGGGCATTCCGGGACGCGGGGGCTGGGGACCTCTTGCGCAGGGGCACTTGCCTTTGTCAGCTTTCGGGCATGGGCACTTTCCCTTGTCGCTCATCGGGCATGGGCACTTGTCGCCGAAGGGGCACATGCCTTTGTCAGCTTTTGGGCATGGGCACTTGCCTTTGTCACCCCTCTTGGGTTTGAATTCTTTGAAGGCCGCCTTCATTTCTTCTTTGGTGACTTTGCCATCTTTGTCGGCGTCAGCCTTTGCAAGGAAATTCTTGAAGTGTTCGGGTGCTTCAGCCGGAACTTCGGAGATCAGGACAAATCCGTCTTTGTCCATCTTCTCGCGGAAGGCATCGTGTCCCGCCTTCGCCTTGCTTTTGCGCTCTTCCCACTCCTTTTTCTTGGCATCGAAGAATGTCTTCATCTCGTCTTTTGTGACTTTGCCATCTTTGTCCGCATCGACTTTTCCCAGCCACTCTTTCGCGCGCTCCGGGGTATCTGTCGGCAGATCGGCAATGACGACAAATCCATCTTTTTCCATCTTTTCATGGATGGGGTTCGGACCCTTGGGACCTCTCGGACCTTTCCCAGGCTTCGGACCTTCGCCAGCAAATGCAGGCATCGAGAATGCAACCGCGATCAACATCGCCAGAAACATATTCCATTTTTTCATGGTATCAACTCCCATAAAATCAGTCTTGGATCTTCCCCACCGAACGCCGATGGGGATTTTCACTTCGTTTGCAGGGTATAACGTTGTGTCCCTACCAAACATTGCAAAAAAAGAAACTCTTTTGGAGATTTTTTGGAGAAAAAGTTTCGGAGGCTCGAATCGATTCTCCATTTCGCACAATCAGCGGAAGTGTGAAGACGCGAGAAATGCCGATTTTAACGCGAAATAGGGTTGAAATATCCGGTTTGGGAAAACCTTATAAAATTGGGGAGATTTTTATGCTTTTCAATTGGAGAGATATGGAGGTTTGTTTCGATAAAGCAAAGTAGAAAAAAGAGGCAGGATGCTGGGTGTGACGAATGTGCGGAATATATTCCGGTCGAGAGCGTTTTTTTCAAGAAAAAAATTTTTTTCGGGCATTCGATCGGCATTTTTTGGTGTATACTACAGTAGATGGCAACTTTTTTTGAGAAAAGAGGGAAATTGCCCTTCCACAAATTTGTTTTTTTTGTTAAAATGAAGGCGTGAGGGTTTATGCAGGGATGGTTGGTGAGGTTGCCCGAGTGACGGCAGCCAATCCACGGATCAAAGCCAAAAACCAGGATTAAGGACTTATGAATATAAATAAACTATCGAACATTCAGGGTGTGCGCAACACGAACGCGATCGGTTCGAAGTCCGCTGAGACGAAGCCGCTTGCCGAAAATACCGCAGCTGCCCCGCAGCGCGATGTGGTTGATGTGGCAAACACCCCGGAAGCAGGGACTGCGGAGGATGTGACTTTTTCCGGCGTCAAAGTCGACAAAGTTCGTATTGATCTCGTCGCTCGCATTCAGAAAGAGATCGCGGCGGGGACGTATGACACGGACGAAAAGCTCGAGATCGCGCTGGAGCGGATGCTCAATGGATCGAACTAGTCGATTTTCGCCGTTCTTTTCACACTGAGGAATCGTTTTCACTCCCTAGCTTTGGTATGCCGTTTCATGCGCTTTTTACACATCGGAGACATCGTTGGAAGACCGGGACGCAAGTTGGTTTGCGCTTTGGCTCGAAAGTTGAAGGAAGCGTATGGTCTCGAGTTTATCACGGCGAATGCCGAGAATGCGGCGGCTGGCTCTGGATTGAATTTGAGCATCTATCGCGAGCTGATTGAAAGTGGCGTCGATTGCGTCACAATGGGGGATCACACTTTCAAGCGCAGAGAGATTATCCCCGTTTTGGAGCGCGAGTCGCAGATTGTTCGACCCGCGAATTATCCTCCCGAGGCGCCGGGGAAAGGGATGATTCTCCTCAACATCGGCATGGGGGCACGTTGCGCGGTCATTAATCTCCTAGGACGGGTATTTATGCAGCCCGTCGATTGTCCTTTTCATGCGGTGGACAAAATCTTGAGGCTGCTTCCGGCGGACGTCCGGGTGATTGTCGTCGACTTTCACGCAGAGGCCACGAGCGACAAGCAGATTATGGGGCGATATCTCGACGGACGCGTCACGGCAGTTTTGGGGACGCACACGCACGTCGCCACGGCGGACGAACAGATTCTCCCGCGCGGAACTGCTTTTCAATGCGACGTCGGGATGGCGGGACCGATGGAAAGCATCATCGGGCGCCAAATCGATCGCGTCACGGAGACGACGCTCACGGCACGTCCCACGCTTTATGAGGTTGCGTCGAACGACGTTCGGATTTATGGAACGATCGTCGATTTTAACCCCATCTCAGGTCGCGCTCTTGCCATTCAGCGTCTCGTTGCGGGCGAAGCTGGCGTGAAGATTTCTTCGACCTCCGCGCTCGTCTATGAGCATACATCTTGAAATTGCGCAGCCCGAATCGTTCTTAATTGTCGTTAGAAGTTGACGCACCGGGATACAATGGGTATAGCGTTGAAGAAAGGATTGCTCTATGCATTATTTATGGTGGTACGTTCCGACGTTGACGTCGCCGATGTTGATAGCCTTGGTGGCATCGATACATGTTTTTGTCTCTCATTATGCGGTGGGCGGCGGGATATTTCTCGCGTGCGAGACTGCTGCGGCTCATCGCGCGAAGGACAACGATTATCTGCGGTACCTTCATTCCCACACCAAGTTCTTCGTCTTGCTCACGATCGTTTTTGGAGCGATAACGGGGGTCGGAATTTGGTGGACTATTGGTCTTGCGTCCCCTCTTGCCACGGAATTTCTCATTCGGACGTTCGTATTTGCGTGGGGGATGGAGTGGGTTCTTTTCCTCGTGGAACTTGTGGCGGCGTTCCTCTTTTTCTATCGTTGGGGAAAGGTTGCGCCGAATATCCATTGCGCGTTTGGGTGGATTTATGCCCTCGCGGCGTGGGGGAGCCTTGTTCTCATCACGGGTATCACGGCGTTCATGCTTCAGCCAGGGGCGTGGGTGGCGCAGACGGAGGCTGGGTTGGGAGAGCCGAATCTCGCGCTTGCGTTCTTCAATCCGCAATTTCTTCCACAGACGCTCGCACGAACGGGCGCGTCGCTCGTCCTTGCGGGTGTGTACGTTCTTCTGCACGCTTCATGGACGCTGCGCGACGAAAAACGAACGACTCCCTTGCGCGCTCGAGTCGTTCGCCACGCCAGTCTTTTTAGTTTGGTGGGTACGCTTCTCGGTCTCCTCGGCACATTTTGGGCTTGGAGCGTCCTCGACCCGATTCAGCAGGAGACGATCCACCGCGCCGCTGCGCTCAACATTTTTCTGGGCGTGGGAGTCGGAGCCGTTGCGCTTCTTGGGATTTGTCTCGTGCTTGCTTATCGACGTCCGCAGTGGAACACGCCGATTGCTGCCTTTGCGATGTTTGCTCTCTCGTTGGGAGCGCTCGCGTCTGCGGAGTTCGTGCGCGAAGCCGTCCGCAAGCCTTTTGTCATTTCCAACGTCATTTTGAGCAACCAAATCCATTTGAGCCAACTCGACTCGCTACGCGAAAAGGGTCTTCTTCAAAGTGGAGTGTGGACGAATCAATACGTTCGGCATCATTATCCCCAACTCGTGAGTGACAATGGGACTTTTCGACTCAAGGACGCACAAGGGGCGGAGAGAATCGACTTGGGGCGTGTCGTGTTCATGCACCATTGCAACGATTGCCATGCGGAGGGGTATGGCTATAGCGGAATGGCTCCTCTCGCGTATCTCACCACCAAAGAAGAGTGGCGCGCTTTTCTCCCGAAGTTGAATTCCATGGTGTGGTACATGCCGCCTTGGAGTGGGAATGCGGACGAAGTGGATTTGCTTGCCGATTATTTGGTCGAAAAGAGAAGCAACAAGGACTCTTGGCAAGAGAGATGAAGAGCGAGGACTTTATAATATTTCGCGTTGAAGCTTCCGTTCCGCCCGCCGAGCTGACGTGCCACGGCTTCCGAAACTTCGTGATAACCCCCATTTAAAGAAAGATGAGTACACATGTCATTTATCGATACATCGACCATTGAAGCGCTACCCGCGCCCGTTTGGTTCATTTTGTTTTTCAAGACGCTGGGGTTTGTTCTCCACTCCGCATTGATGAATTTGTGGCTTGCTGCGTTCCCGATTGCGCTTTGGTTTATTCGGCGTGACCGGACGGAGGGGAAATTGTGGGCGTCTCGACAACTGCGCCAAATGCCCTTCATCATCACGTTTGGGGTGAATTTCGGTATCGTGCCGCTCCTTTTTATTCAGGTGCTCTATCCGCGAGTTTTTTATCCCGCGACCATTCTCATGGCATGGTTTTGGATCCTCATCATCGTGCTTCTCGTCCCTGCGTACTACGGCGCGTACGTGTGTGCCTTTGGTCTTCCGAAAAACACGCAGCGTCTCGCGCGTTGGCGATACTTGTTCGGCGCACTCTCCGCCCTCTTTTTTGTCCTCATCGGCTTCATTTTCACCAATGGTCTCACGCTCGTCTCGCGCCCGGACTCTTGGGGAGAAATTTGGCTTTCACACTCTACCGCTGGTGCCTCGGTGGGAACGGGTTCCGCCCTTGGTGAGGCGATACTTTTGCCGCGATTCCTCCTCACGCTTGGTCTTGCGCTCGGAACGACCGCTGCTTGGGCGCTTTTGGATCGCGCGCTTTTCATGAAGGAGATTTCGCCAGCCTATCGACAATGGAGCAACCGCTTCGCTCTCGTTTTGAGTCTCGCGAGCATTCTCGTCTATTCGTCGGCATTCGTGTGGTATCTTTTCGCGCAGAAAAAAGAGGTGGTCGAAACGCTTCTTGGTTCCGCCGGACTCCCCTTCACGCTTGCGGCTTTCGCGAGTCCCTTCGTGCTTTTCGTCGCCGTCCTTCTCAACGTGCGTTTGGGGGCGGTACGATTTCCGCGCCTCCTTGGGACGCTCCCTTTCGTCGTCCAAATTTTCTCCTTGGGAACGAACGCCATTTGGAGGCAAGGAATCCAAATCCGAGAGCTATCCCCATGGCTTCCGCTTTCGAGCATGCGCGTTGGGGGAGAAACGTGGCCTGCCGTTCTTTTCCTCGCGACGTTCGTCGTTGGCGTGGGCGTCATCGTATGGATGCTTTTCGCCGCGATACGCTGCCGCGACGTGAAGAACTGATACTGGTTTTTTCACGACGTTTTGTCGCCGCCTCCTCACATTTTTGAGAACACTCAAATTCCCTTGAGTGTCCGCAGAGAAGAGGGAGCCTACAAATTTTGCGGTTGCCCAAGTGGAACTTTTTTGGGGGAAGAACTTCCGATTTTCCTTACTCTTCAAAATCGTATACTCGTTCTCCTTTAAAATTCCCGTTTTGCGCGACGCTTTGCGAGCCGTGGCGCGTAGCTCCGACGGCGGGGGAACGGGAAATTTCAACGCGGAGTATTATAAATTCAAACAACCACCCATTTCGAGCCATTTTTTCGCATTTTCCCAGAGAAAAAACTTCACATTTCACAATTGAGACCACGAAACACGCATTCTAAAGATTGTTGTCCGAGAAGCTCGATGTTTTAGTCCGTGTTTCGCGCAAATGCGTTTGAGTGCGTAGAAAGCTGTGTGAAACGCCCTTCAAAACCTCCTCAAAAACAATTAAATTAACGAATATCAACTCTACTGCGGAATTTCTGCATTGAAACCCACTTTTGCAAAAAACATTCGATCGCAAAAAACACCAAAAAAACGCATTTTTTTCACTAAAAAGAATCAAAAAGTGCAAAAGTGTGAAATGCGTCAGGTCCCTATTTTCACGCAACATGTCATTTTTTACGAATAGCGGACTAAAACACTTTGAAAAAATCCACAATCATAAACCTCGTAAAAAAGGGAGTATCGCAAAACACCCTCGAAACTCACCGGAAACTTTTGATTTCTCGAAATGCCGCACGAAAACCATTCAATTCCCCTTCCCTGAAGGGATAGAACCTAGCGCGTCAAGTGCCGTAAATTACGGGGCGGAACGCTCGACCGAAAATCTCGATAGGTATAAAAATAGGTACATTGACGCAAAAAATACGATTCTGGCGATACTTGATGTTCTCGATGATTCTGGCAAAATCTCGATGTTGAACGATGTGTTTTGCGGGGAGGGGTGCAGGCATAACGAATAATCGGAGTCCTGACCGGGGGGCTTTTTGTCGAAAAAAACGAGTCCCCCTTTTCTCTCTGGCTTGCTTGGAGTTTTCAATGGAGTCTCTTTGCGAGGGCGGAAA
>JAUNBK010000141.1 GCA_030527105.1 Planctomycetia bacterium | reverse complement strand
ATTTGAAGAGCTTTCCAAATACATGAAGTTTCCCACGGATTGGGCAACTCGCTGGACGCAGAATTCTCCTCAGGCATTTCAGAGTAATGAAATTATCTTTACGTTTATCGCGGATGTTCATTGCTATGTTCATTCCCCGAACCTCCAGCGTTTGGGGTGTATTATCACCGATAGTCCTGGATTGTTTGCCGGTCCGTGGGACACGATGGTTGCTCATGAGGCGATGTTGAACGCCGACGCGATTTTGTATCTGCTCCCCGGCATGAATGCCATTGGGATGAAAGAGTTGGGAGCATTGAAAGAAATCCAAAAACTCAACCAGTTCCACAAAGTGTTTTTTGCGATGAATGCCAAGGATTCCTACGAGCATTTGAGAGACAACATTCGTCCAACAAACGCCAGTATCATTAACAACTGTCTTGGGCAGGATACAATTACCTCCGAAGCTATCTCCATTTTCAACGCCTTGCTGGCCTATAACGCCAAGCATCATCCATACCTCCACGAAGAAAACAGTCTGAAAGATTGGAGAAAAGAGACGAAAAAAACACTGGCAACCTTTTTGAATTTGGATGCTGATGAAGATAAGAGGGAGTTAGATGAATATCTTGCCAACCCCGAAACGATTTCGGAAACGTGCAAGTATGAGGAGTTGCTCGATATCATCGAAACGACAGTCATTCAGAAAAAAGCGTGTTCTCTCCTGTATGTTAATGGCGTTCTTCCGATCAATACGGCGTTAGAAAAACTCGAAGGTGACGTACTTTTGGAGGAAAAACAAGCCCTTCAAAACGCAGAAGACGCAGAGAGGGAAGTTCAGGAGGCCCAAAGGGTCTTAACGAGTTTCATAAGCGAAAGTAGCCAAATCGTTTCGAATGAGCTTAACGATGATGTTGTAGAAATAATATCGCAGGATTATACACAGAAGGTGTACAAAGATTCCATACCGACCATTGCCTCTGGAATAATGGAAAATGTTGATGTTATGTTGAGTGACAACAAGGAGTCGCTCAAGTATTTGTGGAGCGTAATAAAAAGTAAAGCGGGTTTTGGTCAAAGGGAAGAAGCTGAGTTTGCGCGGAAAATAGAGGGTTATGTAAAAACCGCAATTCAGGATACATGTCTTCCTGCTACCAAGGGCTGGATTAAAAACATAGCTCAGGGAAAAAACCAAACTTCTAAAACGGTGAGTGCGAGGTTAAGGAGCATTGCAGCTCGTATTAAACGCGCATGGACAAATATTGTCCTTTCAAGAAGTGAAGAAATTCAAGGTTATTTTAAGGGATTGGAGATTCGAGTAGATTTTGGTGGAACGGTAGAAGAAATTACCGAAACCCTTCATGGAGGAGAGTTTTCAAAATCGCTTCAAGGTGCATTGTGGAACCAGTTTATTTCCAATATCACGGCAAATATCGCAGGAATCCTTGCTTCGACCGTTGCTTTTATTATAAGCGGGATCATTATTGGCGCGATATTGGAAGTCGCGGCTGGTGGAGGTATCATTGCCACTGTGGCGGGTATTATTTCGTGGCCCCTTATTATTGCTGCAGTTGCAGCGTCCATGGCGGTGGGGCTATCTTTAGCCGACGCGATAAAAAAACACTTTGGGGATAAAATTCGCACCAAACTCAGCGACCGTTTGGTGCCAGACTTGATGAGAGCATTTGAAAGTGAGGGGGTCAAAAGACATTTGGAAGAATCTTCTCATGAGGTGGCTCAAAAAATGTTGGATACCTATAAAAAATATTACACAGACGAACTGGACAATCTCTCGACTGGGTTTAGAGAGCGTTGTGATAGAGCTTTGTGTAACAGCAGGAAAACGAAGGCAGAGCAACTGGCCGTGGCGGAACATGCGAAAAAAGTGCGCAAGGAACTCGCTAAATTCCGTGCTCCCATCGTGCAATTCATCGACGGCGTGCGTCCCTATTTTACTGACGAGACGGAATAGAAAATACGTGTAAACAGCAAATCGGACTTATTATAATACTTCGCGTTGAAATTTCCCGTTCCGTCCGCCGTTGGAGCTTGCGCACCACGGCTCGCAAAGCGTCGTGTAAAACGGGAATTTTAAAGGAGAACGAGTATAGATGTTCCCAGAATGGCAAGTCGACGCTGGTCAACTGCCTTCTGGGAAACTGGGTCGCCATTACGGGCGAAGGGGTGGCGAAAACGTTGGTACGATAAGTTTAATTTGCAGGAAAGGATCAACTATGAAAATGACACCAAGCGTTTACACGAAGAAACGCGATGAGTTGCTGAAAATCCTCAGGTCGGTTGCCGATTCTCCAGAACTGGATACGGAGATTAAGGATGTGTTCGAACGTTCCATCCGCAAACTCCAAACAGAGAGTTTCGAGATCGTTCTCGTTGGCAATATTTTGGCCGGCAAGTCGAGCACGTTCAACGCCATTTGCGATGGACGAAACATCAGCCCCATGAGAAGCGGCATCAATACCTACGCCTGTAAGATTTCCGCGCAGAACATCGTTGACCCCAACGAAGAGGAACACGCCGTCATTCGGTGGAAGACCGACGACGAACTGATCCTGACGATGCTGGGTATTTTGCAACGCCAAATGACGGATGATGAGTTTCAAAGAATTTCCGTTCGCGACAACGATGGACATTTTGTCAACATCAGTCTGAGTAACCCGCTGGATGTACGGCGAATCAATGAGTGTCTCGCCAAGGAGTGGGAAGTTTATAAAAGATACCCAGCCAACTATGATCCTGACATGACGGGAAAATTGGTTCTGTTGTATGAGTCCAGTCTACTTATGCATTTTTACGATGATCCGTTGATAGTCGATTTACGAAAGGATGCATTCGCAACGACATTTGAAGAGCTTTTCAATTACATGAAGTTTCCTGTGGATTGGGCAAGGCGATGGACGCAGAATTCACCTCAGGCATTTCAGAGTAAAGAGATTATATTTACGTTTATCTCGGATGTGCACTGTTATATTCATTCCCCGACTCTCCAGCGTTTGGGGTGCATCATCACCGAGACACCCGAACTGTTTGATAAACCGTGGGACGCAGAAGTTGCTCATGAGGTCATGTTGAACGCCGACGCAATTTTGTATCTGCTGCCCGGTATGAATTCCATCGGGATGAGAGAATTAGACGCCTTAAAATATATCCAAAGAACCGACCAGTTTCACAAAGTGTTTTTTGCAATAAACGCCAGGAACTCCTACGAGTTTCTGAAAAATCAAATTCGCCATGCGGACGCCAGTGTTATTAACCACTGTCTGGGGCAGGATACTATTACTCCCGAAGACATTTCCATTTTTAATTCCTTCTTGGCCTACAACGCCAAACGTCATCCATACCTCAACGATGAACATGATTTGAAAGAATGGAGGAAGGAAATAAAAAGAAATCTGGCAATCTTTTTGGATTTGGACTGGGATGTGGCGGACTATGCAGCGCAGTTGGAGGAATATATTGCTAACCCCGAAGCGATTTTGAAAGCGAGCAAGTACGATGAACTGCTCGACGTCATCGAAATGATGGTCGTTCAGAAAAAAGCGTGTTCCCTGCTGTATGCCAATGGCGTTCTCCCGATTAATACGGCGTTGGAGGAACTGGAAGGGAAATTGCAAAAACGTGAGGATGATGCCGCCCACGTGCGTGAGGGACTCGCTAAATTCCGTGCTCCCATCGTGCAATTCATCGACGGCGTGCGTCCCTATTTTACAGAGGAAACGGAGTAGAAAATATGCGCAAACCACAAATTGGATTAATCGGTTGTTTTCAGAATGGCAAGTCGACGCTGGTCAACTGCCTTCTGGGAAACCGGGTCGCCATCACGGGCGAAGGGGTGGCGAAAACGAAAAAAATCGCTCGTTACGTTCACGGAAACGAGGCTGGCTTTTATAGCATTTCCCCGAATGGCCAGCGAAATGCCATCGGTAAAGAGGATATTTATAACCTTATGCTGAACGACGCTGCGCACGACGGAATGGTGTGTGAAATGAGTTTGCCTTCGCCACTTTTGAAGAAGGTCGATATCGTCGACACACCGGGCTTTGACGCGGCTCAGGTCGACACGTCGGTCACGACTGGTTACATTCCGCAACTGGACTTCATCTTCTTCGTCATTGGTCGCGGCAGCGGCGGTGGAGGTTTGAACATGGCGGAAAAAAGTGTTCTCGCGGAAATCGTGCGTCAAAACAAACCGTTTTCCGTACTGTTCAACTGCCGCGACTTGAACCAATGGAATCCGCAGGAGGAAAACGTTCGGTGCTGTATTAACGAGCTGACCGCAGCATTCCAAAACAGCGACATTCGTCCCTATCGTATCACGGCAGAGGACTTCATCCTCCCGGTGAATCTCGCGTGGTACTGGCAGTCGCTTGTCAAACAGGGTTTGAATCCAGACTACTGTTTTTTCAAGGAGACCGAGGCGGAGAAGACCCTCCTAAGAAGGGTAAGAAACTACTTTCACGACGATTACGAAGGGCTTCCTTCCGTCGAGGAACTGAACCAACTTTCAAACATTGGCTGGGTCAAGCAGTACATCACCGCCCCGCAGAACGTTATCGCGACCTTGACGAACGCCATTCCCGCGCCCGTCCTTCAGTGCAGCCTGACCGGCACATCCGTTCATGTTTCGTGGAACGCTACGGATCCCACGCACATTTACGAATTGAGTTACTGCATTCAAGGAAAAGAGTTCTGGACGACGTTGGAGACCACCAACAACGAAAAGACTATTTCCTCTTTAACGGAAGGTCAAACCTACAAATTCCGCGTCCGTGCTGTGGCGAATGATCGACACAGCGTTTCGGAGTTCAGCAAGGTGAAGTGCGTGACGGTGCCTAAAAAGAAAATAACAGTTACCTACAATCCCACGAAGAATCGTGGTGGAATGTTGGACGACCTGATTTAGCCCCTTAACCAATAACCGAAAGGAAACACATTATGAAAGTGCTGATGATTGGCGATTCACATGTTGGAAAAACCACTTACATGGCAGCCATGTACAAATTCATGGCAGACGACGACAAAATATGTATCCGTGCCACGAATTCCGATGACGCTAAAACACTCAAGAGATTCGGTGAAGAGCTTTTCTCTCAAGGAATCTACCCGGACAAAACTGCGTTAAAATCAAACTACCGCTTTACTTTAGACATTCGATCGAATGGCATAAGTGATTTTCACTTTTTTTATTTCTCTTGGATTGATTGTCCTGGGGAAGCAATTCACCAACATACCACAGAACCAATCCCAGCCGAACTAGCGAGGGATTTGGTTGAAGTTGAGTCACTCGTTGTGTTTTTGGATTTTACAACGCTGAATGTTCAAGATAATTCCACGGTGATGCACCAATGGAATCGAATCAAACAGTTTATGTTGAAGTTTGCAGGAAGGGCCAGAGAAGGTTATCCTCTGACCTTAACCATCATACTGACGAAAGCAGATATTGATACTGATTTCAATTTGGATGACGCTCCTGTCTGGAACAAATTAGTCGAATTTATCAATACTGTCAGAAATAACCAATTTCTGTTAGGAATGCTTGCGCTTTCCGGTATTAATCAACAGTCTTTAGGAAATGTGTATTTCACATTTATGCGTTCCATGCTCACTGGCATGATCAAGGAGATTAATCGGCAGGTAGAAATTATAGAAAACAGGACACTTTGGGAACATATCAAATACATGTTCATTGATGACCAGACGATGAAAAGGTTGAATTTTCTCAAGGCTTATTTGGAAATTTTTGACAATCAAATCCGTGAAAACAGCGGTTTTGAAAAAGAAAAAAGCGGCTATATTTTATTTTAACAAAACATCACACTACCTTCTTATAAGGAGAATCACAATGTCAATGAAAATCACAATGATGGGCTGTTCAAGTACAGGAAAAACCTGTTACCTTTACGGTACATACAAAAAAATGCTGGATGGAATTTCCGGGTTCAATTTTAGTCCTTCGGATTTGGATAAGGGACTCGAATTGGCAAATTCCTGGCGCTCACTCCGTGTGCCGGAAGCCTGCTGGCCTGTGAGTAGCAATCAATCGGAAGAATACCCATTTGATGTATTCTTCGAAGGGCAAAAACTCGGTGAATTCACATGGCTGGATTATCGAGGTGAAATACTCGATTCACGAAGAGATAGTGACCCTCAAAATGAAGTTAGTAGATTTTATGAACGGTGTTCTGGTTCAGACTCAATCATCGTCGCGGTCCCAGCAGATGTGCTGAAGAACGCTTGCGATGAAGAATATCAATCTCGTACGGTAGCAGAAGGAATGCTTGATCGTTACAAACAAATTCTTCTTCCTTTGCAAAATCGTAACGAAACACCTATTGTCCTGATGATTACTAAGGGCGACTTGATATCAAAAATAATTGAATTTCAGAGTTGTGTTGCCAAGTTAAAGGAAACATTTGATTTTTTGTTTAATCAAAATCAAAAGGCGGTAATGATCGTTCGAACTCAGCTGGGAAAATTTCATGGGAATATGTCACAAGGCGGCTTAATTGAAGGAAATTTTGATCCTCAGTTTATTCATCTTCCGATTCTGTTCCCCTTGTATCTGGATTTCTCGCGACAAGCCGAAGGTCTGCGAAGAGCGGCAAACAACGAAGCTGGACAGGGCTGGTGGGGTAAATTTTGGAACG
>JAUNBK010000140.1 GCA_030527105.1 Planctomycetia bacterium | reverse complement strand
GTGGCGCATGTGCACGAGATCGAAGGTCAAACGCCGTTTTAGGAGGAAAGATGAGCACGAATTTGAGTCGGTGTGTCGAATTTTTTTGGGACAAGATTTTTTGGATTGATGGATGTGACGCAGTTTTCGTTCGTGGAGAAAAAGAGATTCCTATTCGAGTGTCGCTTGATTCCGTCGAGGATATCGCAGAAACGGTTTATTCTTCCGTCAAGATTCGCTCCGAAGTTCTCGCGTTTTTAATACGTGCCGTCGATTTTGATCTGCTTCCTGAGCGTGGAGACAAGATTCGATTTGAAGGGAAAGAATATATTCTCGTTCCCGTAGAGGGGAGAGATTATTATATTCGAGCAGACGTAGAAAGAACGGTTTTGAAAGTCGCGGGGTATAAGAATGAATAGGGCGAAATATGCCGGCGAGATATTGGAACGTATCCTGAGCGAGAATGTTCCGGAAGCACAAGTGCTTCGTACTTACACGCCCACAATGGACTTAAAAAATTTAGAGACTGGCGTGCCGGCGGTTTTTATCACGCTCGAAGATATCTCGACGGAAGGGAAAAACTCAAACGGATCGAAATTCGTCGACTTGATAACGTTCACGCTTGCGGTTGTCGAAAAGCTGCCGAGCGTCGGTAATTCGACGGATGAAGTTGACGGTCTCATTGAAGTTGTGCAGAAAATTCGGGATATTTTACGATATCGCGTTCTTACGGTAAGCGGCGCGCGCGTTCTCGTAACGACTGCCGAGCACGCGTCAAGCCGTCCCGTTTACGATCGGGAGTTGCTTGCGGAGGGCGTTTTTGCAGGGCTTCTTTTCGTTGAGACGCGCGTCAACGGCGAAAAAGAGGAGGCTGTATGACGCGCAAAAGACCGATTATAATGAGAAAAGAAGAGTTTGATAAGACAAAAAAGAACGTTAAACGTACCGCGAAAATTTTTGTCAAAAAAACTTCGGGCAATATTGGGCGCGTTGCCGCGTATGTATGGAAGACGACGCGCAATTCGATTAAAGACCGACCGAAAACCCGTCGAAAAGGACGCCCTCTTGTCATCTATTCCGTAGACGGCAAGTATCTTGGTCTTGCGTCCGACTTTTTGAAGGGGTCTTTTCGCGCGTACGGAGCGGGGAGTTTCAATAAGAAACAGTTTTATTCGACGAATCGTTTTGTCACGTCAGGCCGCCTCGCAAAACGCAATCAACGCGCGAATACTTACGTTCGCAAAGGAACGGGCAAATTCGACGCACAAGAGCGAGAGGATATCGCTGCCTTTCGTGATAGACCGAAACGGCAGCGTGCAATTTTACGTGAAATTCGACGCGCGGAAAAAAAAGCGGCGCAGGCGGAAAGGCGGTCGAAGTATAAAACGTGGAGCGAAGAGGAAAGGACATCGGCGGCAGCCGAAGCAACGTCGGCGAGGAAAAAGGCGGCGCAATTGCGTCGCGCGTACAAAAAAACGGGGAATGCGCAGAGGAAACATAAGTATCGTATCGTGAAACGCCATCGCGGCGAAGTTGCCGCACGAGATTTCCAAACGCACGATATGATTCCAAAACGGTCTAAACCGGGCGAGCCTCCCAAAACAACGCCTCCCGGAAGTGTTTTGAGGCGGGCGATTTTTTTCGAGCAGACAAGCGCGACAAGTTGGCGGATCATGGCGGCGTCCGACAAGCGTGGCAACGCGATTTTCCGAACACTTGAAACCGGCGGTACGTCGCTGTCGGGGAGAAAGAGCCGCTTTCGCGAACACGGAGACATGATCGGGTACGCGATCGCGGAAGAGCAGGATTCAACGCAGCGCAAAGACGGAAGGACGCAGACGTTTTCTCATAAGAGAGTGAGTCTCGTCAAGAAGTACGAGAAAAAACGACGCACGATTCGTTTTGCGGCGCGACCTTTTTTCAAGCCAGCGCGAGAGCGAGCCGTTGAGCGGTTATCAGACATTTTAGGTCAAGATGCGTCTAAAATGGTGAATGGAAAGTTTTTTTAACAGGAAAAGGAGTTATTATGAGCACTGAAACTTTGATGGCTTGGGAGGGAAAGATGTATGTTTCCGCTTCCAGTTCGATTACGGCTCCGTCTGAAATGACGGAGGCGGAAAACGTCGACGAAATCAAAATCACGGTAGGAAGCTATGGAGAAGTCGAGCACCACCTTCAAAAGCACGGAGGAAAGAAGGCTTTTCTCAAAGGATACGAGGACGACAGCTTTTCGTTTGTCGTTTCAAAGGAGTTTGTCACGTCCGATGGCGGTATGGAACTTGCGCCTGACGTGAAGATTATCATGAATGGAATCCGGTCTCGAAAGCCGATCCGGATTCTTCTTGCGGATACGGAAGGTGGAGAGGGGCCCGTCGGCGATTTTCTTCTTTTCGGGGGTGAGATGTCTCTATCGGGCGAAGAGGCGCAGCGGATTAGCGTGAACGCGAAACCTTACGCCGGATCGGGACCCATACAATGGCAGAAAAATGGAACGATCGTTTGAAGGGGGAAAGATGGCAGTTTTTCAGGATCGCATCGGTGAAAATTGGATTCTTGCGATGACCGTAGGTGGAGTCGAGCTTGTGCGAAATTGCGTGACGACGTCGGACGGTAAACCGGTCGACATACTCGCTATTATCGACAAAGGAAATTTTGGAGCGCTCAAGAAGGACGTCCGCGCGCTCATTGATACGGTCTTTATCTTTTGCAGAGAGCAGGCGCTCGAGCGGTTTGACGAAGCGCGGTTTGATCAGGAGCATGAATTGGAATACTCCATATCGTCGCATATACGGAATTTTTCGCGCTCGCAAAAGATGCAGTATTGGTTTGCGAGTCGGATTGACGGCGCGACGCTGGAGCGGATGACGGATGCGTTTATTGAGGCGTTATTGGATTTTACGCCGGGCCAGACGCGAAAAAAAGCGCTGGCCCTCATCTACGAAAAAGAAGAGATGCTTGCGCGGGCGAACGCCGAAGAGGTGTGCGTGCAGGCGGAGATACTTGCGGAGGAAACGCGGGCGAGCCTTCAGAAGCAGATCAAAGAGGCTGCGCGTCAGGAAGCGAAGAGGTTGCGGGAGCTTGGGTGAGGCGGCTTATTTGGGAGTGCGCTGGCACGCTTGGAACGCACCCGGGACCTTTCACTCTTTTCGAATTGCTCGAAATGAGGCGAGGGCGCTTGCGCGATTATTGGGACGGCGTTGCGACGATCGCGAATCGTCTTTTTTCCAAAACGCCAGTGAGGAATCCGTTTCTTCCCCAAAAAGTCGTCCCCTTTTCAAATGACGGACTTGCCGCGCTTCGCGACCGGTATTCAAGCGCGAGCAAGTCAAGAAGTGGAAACGAGGAAGTAAATGACGCCCGCAATCATGAGAGCGAGAAAGAATAGGCAACAGCCGCAGCCGACGGTTTCCTCTTGGGGGGTCGGCGGTTTTGATCGCAGGCACTTGGAACTGCCTGCGTATCTTTTTTGAAATCTTTCGCTCTCTTTCCGACAATTTTCAATGTATTTGTCCCAGTTAAAAAACATGCGTAAACCTTTCATAATGGAGTAAAAAAATGGCAAAGGCGGTATCGGCAGGAGCGCTTACACTGGAAATCAATGGTAATGACGCAGGACTGCAAAAGGCGGTTGCAAGCTCTGAACAGAAGCTTACGCGTATGGAACGCGCGTTCAGTCGTTTGCGCTCGGGCGTTACAAGTTCTGCGTCCACGATCGGCGAAAAATTCAATACTGCTGTTGTGTCGCTCTCCTCGTTCAGTCTAGCACTTCAGGACTATGTTGTCAACCCCCTCAGGGGGGCATTGCAAGGATTTTCTCAAATGGGTTATGCGCTTGAGGATATGTCGCGTCGTGCGCGTATGAGCGTCGAACAGCTTGGGGCGATCGGCTACGCTGCGGAGCAGTCTGGGGCGAGGACGGAAGACGTTGCAGCTGCGTTCGAAGCGCTTGGAGAAAAGATGGATTTAGCGCGTCGAGGCAATGCGGACGCGATGATGCAAATATATCGCGCGTCGGGTTTGACGTACGCGCAACTCAAAGAGATGAATCCGCGCGACCAGTTTCTCGCGGTTGCGGACGCGATCGGACAAGTGGAGCGCCAAGCGGATCGGATGAAATTGCTGCGGGATATGTTTGGATCGGACGCTCTTTTATCCATGATCGAGAAAGGACGCGCAGGGATGGAGGCGCTTTTTGCTGAGGCCCAGACGCTTGGCGCTCCGTGGAGCCGCGAGAACGTCGAGAATTCGAAACGGCTTGCAAACGCGTGGAATCGTATCAAAACCGTTTTAGCGGGGATGCGCGACAGTTTTTTGTCGGAGATGGCGGACTCTATTATCGCGCTTCTTCAGAATGCAGAAAAATTTATCGTTCGCGTAAAAACGTTCGTGAATGCGCATAAAACGTTGATAAAAGTGGCGACGATTGGCGTTGCGGCTCTTACTGCTTTTGTCACTGCGACCGGTCTTTTAAGCACCGCATTTACACTTTTAACGGCGGTTTTTACCCCCTTTTTAAGCGTGTTGGCGGCTTTTTTGTCGCCATGGCTCGCGATTCCGGCGCTTATTGTCGGAGCGGTCGCGGCGCTTGCGATGTTCTCTGAATCGTTTCGGTCTGCGCTTGCGGAGATTGTACGTTTTTGTTTTTCCGGGTTCTCGTATCTCGTCGACTTTTTTTCCGACGCGCTGAAATTGATCGGGAAAGGGGATATTTCCGGCGCTTTTCGAAACTTGTGGGTACGCGTGCAGATCGTTTTTTTGGACGGCGTGGAGGCGATGAATAAGATTTGGGGGGGATTTTTGTCGGGGCTTATCGGTTTTTTTCGTTCTTTTTGTTCGTCGATTTTTGGTGATCAACATGCCCTCGGTGACGAAGTAGGCGCTGACGTTGCAAATTTGGGCGACTTCATCATTTCGATATGGTACGGCATATCGAAGGGGTTGATCAACATCTGGTACGGGTTGAAAAAGGTATGGAGTTCTCTTGTCGCGCAGCTTCGATCCGTTTGGGTCGATTATAACACATGGTGGGAGAAGAGGATGAACGAGATGATGGGTCGTATCTACGGCGTAGACGATCACGTCATACGACAGCTAAACAAGGCGGCGGACGAGACGAATGCACAAAAAAAGTCTGACATAGATGTCGAGCGCAAAGCAGCAATCGACGCAGCGGATGCGGAAAATAAGGAGGTTCTCGAGATTCTCAAAGCGGATGTTTCAACAAAGTTGGAAGACCGTCAGAAGGATCGGGCGGTGCGCGCCGCGCAAAGAGAGGAGAAAAGGGCGGCGCTGCAACGCGAACTTGACGAGAAACGGAGAGAGCTTGAGCGGGAGGAAGAACGCCCGCTTGAGTCGCAGCTCGAGAAGCTGGGAAGCAGTTCCCAAGGCGGAAATGGTGGTGCGCCGCCGCTTTTCATGCTTCGGTATGAACAGGGACAATCACTTGTAACGCGCAACGCTTTTCAAGCTGCGGATGGCGGCGGCGAATCGGCAGTTCAAAAACAAATTGAAATTGCCAAAGCACAACTTGAGATGCTTCAAATCATCGGCGAAGAACTTGCAGGAGTATAGAGTTTATGATACATTGTGAGGAAGATATGACCTCCCCTCGAATTACGCGGGGGGAAAATCCGTCTATAGAACAAACTGTTTATGTTTTTTCGGACGACGAGGACGTTTCGGAGCTACGCGCTTATTGTATCGCAAGCGAGTTTTTCAGACGAAACAGCCCTCTTTTAACGCTCAATCTCTCCAATACGCTACGCCTCAAAACGATCGCGGCGCAACGCACGGGGCACAATCAATTCACATTCTCGGCGTCTTATAACGGATGGAAGCCAAAGAGCGTGCAATTTTCCCGCACATCGGGAGGGAAAACGGCGCGTATTAAGTTTGGCACCGTCATTGATTCTGCTGGCGCGGAGGGAAAGCCTGCGATTGATTACGGCGGAGGGATCGGTTTTAGCAAAGGGACTTTCGAAGGCGTCGACGTGCCCGTGCCGGGAAGCTCTTTCACAATCACAGCCTGTTATGATTTTGAGTTTTTTACGGAACAGTACGAGCGTGTTCTTAATGCCTGTCGCGGATGTGTCAACGCGCAGCAGTTTGGCATTTATGCGCCCGGCGAGTGTATGCTGATGGACACGAGCGTTTCGAAAGAAGAGGAAACAAATATCAATAATGGGAACCCCTTCTATTATTGGCGCATTGCTTTTCAGTTCGAGGGCAGCCCAAACATGACCGACCTGACGAACAACGACACGCTCGATCCTATCGTAAAATTTGGACACGATGCCTACTGGATTGATACGGTGACAGCGACGGATCCAGAGGCGAACCGCCTCACAAAAAAGCCCGTCGGACACTATAGCGTTCGACCCTGGTCGACTCAATGGGTTGATTTCTCATTGCTCTGGATTCCAGACTACAGACAGCAATATGGAGAAATTCAGAAGTATTTATAATACTTCGCGTTGAAATTTCGCACTTCCGTCCGCCGTTGGAGCTACGCACCACGGCTCGCAAAGCGTCGCGTAAAACGGGTATTTTAAACGAGAACGAGTATATAATACTTCGCGTTGAAATTTCCCGTTCCGTCCGCCGTTGGAGCTTGCGCACCACGGCTCGCAAAGCGTCGCGTAAAACGGGTATTTTAAACGAGAACGAGT
>JAUNBK010000029.1:3019-37694 GCA_030527105.1 Planctomycetia bacterium | reverse complement strand
AATGGGGCGAATGGGGCGAATGAGACTCATGGAACGAACGAAACGACGCTCGTTTTCGTGAATTCCGCCTCGGCACCCATTGAGCCTTTGGAGGGGGAGCTTTTTCTCCTCTGCGGTATGAATCCTGAGCACGTTGAGCGTTGGCAGGCGATTCTTCCAGAAGGATTCTGCCTTCAGCCGATTTCGGATCGGATTGAGGCTTCCGCCCTGCCGCTCTCGGTAGGATTGGGACTGGCGAGCTGCACTTCGTGCGATTTGACTTGGTTCGGAGACGCAAAAGGTCTCACGTATCGGCAGCAGATTCCCCTCCAGCAGACGGCAGACTGGGCGATTATTCCTCTGGTGCCAGATTTTGAGCGCCAGAATGAGTTCCCGACCATGAATTCGAGCGATTTTAAGCCGAGCCATGAGAAGGTCTCTTTCAGGGAGGGCGTTTGTTTTTCCTCCACGAACGTTTCGTTTGCGTGCCCGATCGACGTTGCGCCGGGCGTTTATTGCCTCGAGGTCGAGGGGCGCGGCACGAAACTCGAAGGGGTTGGTCCGATTTTCAACGTGCGCATCAATGGAAAATCGCAGGGAATTTTGGAGATGGATTCCGATTTCGGCAAAAAGAGACTCTTCATTCAGGTCGAGGAGAATCCTGTCGAAGACGAAGCGCGCGATGCGGGGAAAAAAGCCACGCTGACGCTTGAGTTTTTCAACGACAAGTGGGACCCCGAGACACGCGAAGATCGGAATATCGCGTTCCGTTGCGCGCGTTTGATTCCGGTTCGGCAGGGAATCTCCGATTTTGCCACGACGCTCTCTCCCGCAGCGGCGGGTCGGGTTTCGAAAAACGTGATCGTCGATTGCGTGAAGTGGTTCGCGCCGGACTTTCCCACGCCGCGTGCCGAACGATACGTGCGAAGCATCTTGCAAAATGCGGGCGTCGTTCGCGTCGGGACGCTCGGCGGCTTGCGGATTGGTGCGCGCGATTTTGACGAATACGGGGCCAAGCGCTATACGATTTCGGAGAGCCGAATTCCGACACTTTCTTACAATATGAACGGCTCACTCGGCAAGCGTATAAACTTCCAAAAGTCCGGTCGCTACGTCTTCACGCTCCGGGCGGGCGGTTCCTCATGTGAAGATGTTTTTCCTCACCTGAATCTGCGGCTCGACGGAGAAATTATTGGCGAGTTCCAACTGACGCAGGGGGAGTCGACGAATTATATTTTGAGACCAGAGCGCGAAATTCCTGCGGGGGAACACACGCTGTCGCTTCAGTTCGACAACGATCGCTACATTCCCTCGGCGCAAGAGGGTGTTCCTCATCAGGACGTAAATTTGAGATTCGAGTCGCTGCACGTCGCGCCAGTATATGATGTTTCGCGTTAGAAATATTGTTTTTGTCCGCCGTCGGAGCTGCGCACCACGGTTCCCGAAACTTTGTGAAAACCTGCTTTAAAGGAGGACGAGTATAAGTGAGGGAGATTATAATACTTCTCGTTGAAATTTCCAGTGCCGTCCGCCGTTGGAGCTACGCACCACGGCTCGCAAAGCGTCGCGTAAAACGGGAATTTTAAAGGAGAACGAGTATATAAAGAGTGATGATGGGAAAAGAGGTGGATTATATAAAATACGACAACCTTAACGAGAGGAAAAGTCAAGGAAAGGAAAAAATTTTACGAAAAAGGGAGGGTGACCATCCTTGACAAACTCCCTTTTTTGTTATAGAATGCGGAATGCTGTAGGGATTTATCGTTGAAAATAGTAAATCATGTTTTCTTTTGTTGGTTTTAGCTATTGTTTAATTCGTACATATAGAAAGGGGTGGTTTGATAGGACTTTACAATATATCGCGTTAAAATTTTAACGGTCTGTCCACGGTCGGTGGTTCGCAAGAAATTGTGTGAAACTGTACCTTACGTCACGCACGTTGAAATTCTCGGGTCGAAATTGCAGTAGGGTCTGCGTTTTACGTCTCGCGAACATTGTGAAAGCCGTTTTTAAGTACGACAAAAGGAAATCACAAGAGAGACAATTTGAGGGAGGTACTATGAGAAAAAAACAGGACTTTCTGTTTATTGTCGATTACATAAAGGAGTCTAATCTCCATTCCTACCCTTGTTCCCATGAGAACAACTTGTCCAAATTGGTTCGCTCCTCTCGACCTGTGGAAAAAAAAGCCCGAAGGATTGAGGAGACGGAAAGCAGCGTACCCGCAGAGTTTGATTCCGTGTCTGAATGCGCTCCAACGCACGGCTCGGTTCACGAGGATTCGAGAGAATCTTCCCCGATTCCGTACCCGAAGCGAGAGGATTTTTTCCTCCCTATCCCGAAAGGCAGGGTGGTGAAAATCACCCATACCGCAGAGTTGATCGTTGCTCTTGAGAACGAAGATAACGCCGTTCTCGTGCTTCGTGAAGGGGTGTATAGGATACACTTTTCGTCTTGTTTTATTCGCAAAAAAACCTTTCGATTTATGGGAATCCATATGCGCCAGAGGAAGTTAAAATCATTTTCGATGATAACAGAACTTGGTGCTTCGAAAAGGGGACACGTGCGGAGATTATTGGGGTTGATGTCGTTGGCGAGTGCGGAGTTCGTATTTCGGATCCGAAGACGAACGTTATCATCCGAAATTGCATCTTGCACGATTGCACGGATGGGGTTCAGGTTTTGCATGGAGCGTTCGCCAAAATCGTCGATAGCGAGGTTCGAGATTGTTCCAACGAAGGACTTGCCGTCAGAGGTCCTGGCTGTCTCATGATCGCGCAAAACTGTTCGATTTTGCACTGCAATTCAGGAGTTCGTGTTACGAGAAACAGTCATATCTACCTCCAACGGTGCGACCTTCAGGACAACTGCATCGGAATTGAATGCCTTTCGCAAGGTCAAGCGGTTTTTCGAGACGACGCCCTGCGCAGTTTGGGCGAAAACTGGTGTTTTGATCAGCCAGAAGACCTGTAGCGTTTGCGCCCCATGCGAGGCGCCGCCCGCCGCCACACGTTTTGTCGCTTCGCGTCGATACTTCCGGTTTTGTCCGCTGTTGGATTTGCTCGCAACGGCACCGCACTTTTAGCGAAAACTCAAATCTATTTGAACATCCGTGTGACAGCCCGTCCCTTCGAGAGCTATCTTCTCTCGCGGGACGGCACTCTCAAAAGGTTGCGAAATTGCGCAGCAACTTAAGCCCATCCGCCTGACTCTTCTCCGGGTGAAATTGCGTTGCCATCACGTTGTCTCGACATACAGCAGAGCAAAACGGGTAGCCATACTCCGTATACGAAGCGACGCAGGTCGAGTCCGTGGGGAGAACATGATAGGAATGGACGAAGTAGAAATACGTGCTTGGTTCCACCCCCCGCCAAAATGGGTGGTGCGGCTGCTCAATGGAAACTTGGTTCCATCCCATGTGCGGGATGGAGAGTTTTTCCCCAGCGGAGTCTCTCATGGTTTGCGAAAAATCGAACCGCACCACATCGCCAGCGAAAAGTCCCAAGCCCGAGAAAACGCCATTTTCGAAACTTCGCTCGAAGAGCATCTGCATCCCGAGACAAATACCCAAAAACGGCACACCAGAGCGGATTTTTTCCAAGAGCGGATCGACTATGCCAGAAGCGTTCAAAAACCTCATCGCGTCCTCGAACGCCCCGACGCCGGGAAGGATAATTTTGTCGACAGAATCCAACTCGCCCGGGAGTCGAACGAAACGACTTTGCGCCCCCACTTGCTCGACCGCCTTCGCGACGCTGTTGAGATTGCCCATTCCGTAGTCTATAATGCCAATCATATGTTTATCGTACTTTATAATTAACGCAAATTAATGCATTCTCACGCGTCAGTCGTCGTTTGTTGGGGAGGCAGCGTCGCCATTTTGTTTCTCGTTCGGAATGATCTCGCCACCGTTCGCGAGACGCTCGAGTTCCTTCTCGACGTCGGTGGGTACCGTGTATTCCTCGTTGAGCCAGCCGTCCAAGTCCGCAAGTCGACAACGGACGGAGCAGAAAGGCATGGCGGGCGAAACTTCCGTGTCAAACTCCCTCTTGCAATAAGGACAAATCTGAATTGACATTTTCCGAAATGCTCTCCCCAAAACTCCACCAATTGCAGGTTCACTCGCCGCGACCGATAATCACGGCAGTAGCTTGTCCGTAGAAATTGCAACTCAAAATCATCGCGGCTTTTTTATCTTCTCCGAGCGGACGAGGTTCGTTCATCACCACATCAATAGGACACGCGGGGTCTTTCTCCTCGCAAGTTGCGATGTGCGGCAAGAGGCGATTCTTAAGCGCGAGCGCCGACGCGACAACCTCCATCGACGCCGAGGCGGGCATCGCGTAGCCTGTGGCACCTTTGACAGAAGAGACCGGGACGTCAGACCCCAAAACGTCAGCAATCGCCTGCGCTTCGATGAGGTCTCCCGAGACGGAACCGTTTGCGCTTGCCATGACGAATGCGATATCGGAAGGGTTCAAGCCAGCGCGATCGAGCGCGAGGCGCATGGCGTTTTTCAAAGAGGAGCCTGTGAAACGCGCACGATCAACCCGGACCTCCTCCGGGGCTGGCGCGAAGTCGGTCTGCATGTGCCAGACGGGTTCTGTCGCTTCTCCATACCCCAAAAATTTTGCGTAGACGGGAGCTCCTCGTTTCTTGGCGGACTCGCTTGTTTCGAGGACGCAGACGGCGGCGCCTTCCCCCAAAACCAAACCATCCCGATTCGCGTCGAAAGGACGATAGGCTTTTTGAGGATCATCAAAATGTTTCGAGAGTTGGAATAAATCGTAGCGGAACCACGCAGAGGGCATGGTGCACGAGGCGCATCCGCCAGCAAGCATCACGTCAGCCGCACCGCGGCGCAGGACTCGAGAGGCTTCGACGAGCGCACTCAATCCGCCAGGTTCGCCAATAACCAAGGTGTTATTGGGACCGCGCATATCATAAGCGATCGCAATGTGGCAGGGAGTCATGTTGGGGAGGTATTTCAACATCCATAGCGGGAACATACTGCCAATTTCGTTGCCAAAGAGAGGAGGAACGAATTGCCCATCTTCGCCTATCGCACCTTTATAAAGAGGCTCAAGCTCGCTCACGTCGACAATAATCATGAGCGCACCAAAGACGATCCCCTGACGCTCGGGGTCGACAGGTGTTTGCTCTAGCAAAGAATTTTCCCGTGCGTAGTCCGCCGCAATAAAACCGAGCTGAATGTCGCGCGCCATGACCTTGATGTTTTTGCGCGGCTTGATTCGTTTCGTTTCGAGTGTTTTCACTTCCGCCGTCATTGGATAGGGAAGCCGATTGATCTGAGCGACATCCTGAGCGGTATAGTAATCAGAGACACCCACTCCCGATTTGCCTTGCAGAAGGGAATTCCAAAATTCTTCCACTCCCGTACCAATGGAGGATACGACTCCAAGACCGGTGATTACGAGTTCTGTTGTTTTTTCCATTCGACTATCCGTTTCACTCAAAAGCAGGAAAAATTGCCTATAATAAAAAAAGGGTTATATCGATTTTATCGTTCAGGTTGTCCAAAATGATTAGCGATTTCGACGATAAAGTGAAAAAATAGGTCGAAAAGACCGAAACGTTCTGGACTTCGGACGGCGTACGACCGTGGAAACGCCGCGATGGGTCACGATAAATCCCCCCGTTGCGATTCCGTGTCGTCTAAATCAAAAACGTCGTCTAAATCAAAAACTCTGTAGGTTTTTTCGCGGACCGTCCCCCCCTTTTCGAGACTCCCGCGCGAGTATTCGTTTGTTTCGAGCACCCACGAAAACTCGGCTTTCGTGATTCCCCACTTCTCCGCGACGGGCACAAGCGCGTTCAGAAGGAGAAGAGGGATGCCCATCATTTGATACTCGGGCAGGACATTCGCACTAATCGAGCGAATCTCCTTAATCCGACTTTTGAAGCAAAGCAACCGAAGGAAACCGAAGGGGAAGAGTTTCCCTTTTATCGCTTTGATTCGGGGGTTGAAATCGGGCAGACAAATGAGCGCACCGATGCATCTGCCGTCGATCTCTGCCGCAATGACCAACTCGGGAACCAGAAGCGCTTTAAGCCCTTTCACTTCCTGGTTCAATTCTTCCTTCGACATCGGCACGTACCCCCACGTGTTGGAAATGGAACGATTATAAATGTCGAGAAAGAGGCGCACTTCTTCGTCGAAATGGCGCGTATCCATGGGGCGAATCCGGACGCCAAAGCGCTCTTTTATCTGCTCCGCCAGACCGGAAAAACGTTTCAACACCCCGGGAAGCATCTCGATGAAGCCCGCATAAGCGTAGAGATCCTGAGACTTTTGGAATCCATACTCCTCAATCAGCCGTTGATAATAGGGCGGATTGTACGTCATCATGAAACAGGGTCGATGCTCAAACCCCTCAATGAGAAGCCCCACCTCGTGATTCATGGAGGGATTCATCGGACCGCGGATATTTCGAATGCCTTGATCGCGGAGCCAACCACGGGCTGCGTCGAAGAGGGCGCTTGCGGCGTCTTGGTCGTCGAAACACTCGAAGAAACCAAAAAAGCCTCGATTATCGTTATAAAGATCCAAGTGTCCCTGATTTCGAATTGCCGCGATTCGACCCACCACACGATCGCCACGCCGCGCAAGGAACGTTTGAATCCCGTTGCGAAGATAATAGGCATCTTTTCGGAAGCCGATCAAACCAAGATGGCTCGCAAGAAGCGGGGGAATCCAATTGGCGTCGTTTTGGTATATCGTCCACGGCAGTTGAAGAAACGCCTTTTTGTCCGCGCTATTCTGGACGGGGGCGACTTCGACGGATTTGTTTGACATAATTCGAAACCTTTGGGACAGCCTCACTCATCTTGCCCGCGCACGGCTGGAGCAGGGCAGCACACCCCCTCCGCCGCTTGCAAGCGAAACAACTAACGCCCTCTATTATACCATTATCCCAGAAAAATAAAAGGTGGCAACCCCCACTTTTTCCTCATATTGGGCGTTTTTTTCGAGATAGAGGGAAGAAATTCGCGTCTTTGAGGGTCGCCCGATTCGTCCAGCGCCTCGTTATTTAGGAGCGCAGCGAGCGAAAAAGCGCGTAGAGATAAAGGACGAGAACGACGCACAAAAATTCGCACGTTAAAAATTTTAGACTCACGAGAAATACGTCCGAAAAACTATTGGTTTGCCAAACGAAGAAAACGACCTGCGCTACGACGAGGGCGAGAACCAATCCAAGCGCCCCTCGGCGTCGTTTCGATCGATTTTTCTCGGGCGCAACGCGTGGCGGAGCCGACTGCGCGAGACGAATAAACGAGACTAAATCGATATTCTCGAACGAGAAATTCTCCTCCTTGGAAAATTGAGTGCAAAAATCCGTTTGGAAAAAATTTTCGCACGCGACGAGAAAACCAACAAGCTCCATGCCGTCGTGCGCCCGCGCGAAGCACCCGCCCATGAGGGTCATCAACTCATCGTGAGGGAGAAAAATTCCCCCAAAATCCCCATGTTGCCGCGCGAGGTCGCATACTTTTTCCCATATTTCTGTCGGAATCCCGGTCTTCTCCCACTCCTTCGACGCCTCGTTTGGGGTCCTTTTTTTCAGGATTTCCTCGAAATATTTTCGAACCTTTCGATTATAGCCCCACCCGAACCCGAAAAGAGTCCCCAACGCGCTTGGCTTTTTGAATCCGCTCAATGCGGACATTTTGAGGGTGTCCATGAAAAATTCTATAATTTTTTGCGAAATTTTGAAGGAGGTGGGTGAACATAGGCGAAATAGGACGTTTGCCCCACCGGAGCCGAGAACGGAGCGAAGCGTAGTTCTGGAGCAATTCCCCTCTTTCAGAGGGGTGGCAGCCGCCAAGCTGACGGGGTGTTTGGCTGAGGAGAAAGACTTTCCCACTTCGGAACTACCCCCCGCCCTTCGGGCGTACCTCTTCAAAGAAGGGGAATTGCAGGTGGGAGCGCCAAACGACTTTCCCACCATCCGGAACTACGGGCTGCGCGCTCTTACACACAACGCGAAAACCCCAACACTACTTTTCCATCTCGGCAAAACTCGCCTTAGCAGCGTTCAAATCGCGAAACGCGCCGATCATGAATGTGCCAGTTCCGCTCACTTCTAACGTCAAATCGTTGCGGAAAGTGCCGACTTTCACGCTATCGTCGTCGCCAGCTGAGAGCCAGCCAGCCAAAATCGAATGTCGCGCTCGACTGTCCGTGATTTCTACCACGGTATTCTTTGCGTTCGGGGTGATCTGCGCACGATTGGGACTCCAATCGTCGTCCAACTCCATCATGGGGAACGTAATCGCGGCGGGAGTCGTGCCAGCGGGAAGCGCCCACGTTAGAAAGTACGCGCCGGGGAAACGATTGTCGGTCG
The DNA here is from genome assembly GCA_030527105.1 of Planctomycetia bacterium. Classification (GTDB taxonomy): domain Bacteria; phylum Planctomycetota; class Planctomycetia; order Pirellulales; family Thermoguttaceae; genus RGIG3701. The sequence goes on along the minus strand of JAUNBK010000029.1, from coordinate 29,349 downwards.
ACACCGTGAGCGTCGCCTCGACTCCAGACGGAAGGCGCACTCCTTCGAGGACAAGCTGCTCGCCACCCTGCGTGAAGGAGGTCGAAACACGACGCGCATTCACGCGCATCTCCGCAAGATCGTCAAAATTCAACTCGCCATCGTCCCAATCGTATTCCACCTGACCACGAGCAATCTCGTAATCGTCGTCCGCCAACGCAATTCCACCAACCATGCCCAGCGTCAAAGCCAGTGCCAACGAAAAAACTCGAACCATCATTTCTTCCTTTTCTAAAAACAAAACGGGATTATATACCAACAATCCCTATTTTAGCCTAAACGAAAAAAATTTGCAAGGGGGGGACGGGAAGAAAAGCCTCCCTTAAGAGGAATTTTTCACAAAATTACTCGGCAACTTTGTTCATTATCTCCACGATATACGCTTGCGCGGGCGTCGCCACCGTGCCGTGGTTGGTGTTTGGGTAGCTTTGGAAGACGACGAGGTTCGCGTGTTTCACGGTTTTGAGCATCGCGGCAAGGAGCGCGTTTTCCTCAACCCGGGCGGGCCACTCCAATTTCGGGTCGCCAACAAGAAGATGCATCGGTGGGACGGGGCGCGTCGTGTAGAAAAGCGGCGCAAACTCGTCGATCAACAACGGATTGTTGGGGGCGGAGGAATGGCTCCCGGCACGCTCTGAGACAATTCTGAAGTGCGTCGTCATCTGGCCACTCACGGGGAACGCGCCCGCTATATCCATGTTGCTCGCGCCGAATTTTTCCATATATTGTGGTGCCATGGCGATCATCGCGGCAAGATACCCTCCTGCGGAGTGTCCCGAGACGTAAATCTTTTTGGGGTCGGCACCATAATTTTGCGCGTTCTTCATCGCCCACACGACGACAGCGGCGGCGTCTTCAAGCGCGTCGCCAACCTTGGCGCGTGGGAAGAGGCGATAATCTGCGGCAATCGTCACGAATTTTTGATTCAAAAACGGCTGAGGAATATGCTTTCCACCGCCGGAGAGTCCGCCGCCATGGAACCAAACGAGGATCGGCGCGTCTGCCGGGAGCGCGTCGGGGACGTGGACGTCGAGAAACCTTCGCTCGGCAGCGTATTGCGCGTCGCCGCAGGGGGGAACCTCCGCGAGGTTGTAGGAGACGTTCTTTTGTGTCTCGGCTGCATAAACGACGCTCGAAATCAGGAGCGCCAACACGAAAATATTGGCGCGAAAACGAGTTTTTTTCATCACAATCCCTTTTCTCTATTGAATGCCTATGGGGTATCGACAATTTCTCCCACGAGGAGGAGCAAACCCGTTACGTAATTCGTCCCGTCGTATTTTTCGGGCTTCTCCGCGCTCTCTGGCACGCTGCTTCGGCTCGGCTGCTGCGCGTCTATTTCTACACGGATCGTGTGAATTTCGTTCGGGTCGAGATTATTTCCACATGTGAGCGTCGCGAGTCGAGACCAGCTGCAGTAGCTGTCGAAACGTGGGAAGGGACCTTTTTTCACGCCGTCGAGCGTCACATAAACTTGCCCAAAGTTGGGACCGAGAATGTCGTACATTTTTACGACGGAGCCACGGAACTTGAATTCCACCGCGCTCCCCGGTTCGTTGGCGATCCAGACCGTCCCGAGGCGGTTCGAGAAACCGAAAAACGGCTCGCCTTCCTGGACGATTTTCCAATTTCCATGGAGCATTTCTCGCGTAATGGGGACGGATTTGGCGTTCTCCAAATTGCCCTCAATGAAGATTTTCTCCAATTTTGGCGCATGGTCGGTCGGCTCAATGTCTCTCATGGCGTTGAAGGCGCGCTCAATGTCGAGAAAATAGAGTTGGTGCCCTGCGTCTTTTGGGTGGCAGTCGTCGCCAGAGAAGACGATCGTTTCAGGGGTCGGCGCGTCGCCTTTGAAGACAAGCGTTCCTTCGTCGATCATTTTGACGACGCGAGTTTGAAAATTAACGCTTGGAATTTGATAAAAATCCGCGAGCATCTCCATCGCGCCAGCAGAGCGTGGGAATTCTCCCTTGCGGACGGTGTCGCACATGCTGTTGTGTATGGTGTAGACGAAAACAATGTCGGTACGCGGGTTTCGCTTCCACGTTTGCCGGACGATACCCTCCATCTGCTTCCAAATATTCTCCGGCGCGGCCCCACCATCGTTCACGGCGAATTCGACAAAAAGAAGGTCCGGATTGTGGTCGAGTGCGTCGCGCCCCACGCGGAATGCGCCCAAATCGCTTCCCGTCCCGCCGATAGCGGCATGGATTTCCTTGACGTTTGCGTTTGGGAATTCTCTCCGCAGCCAGTCGGTTGTTTTGTTTCGCCAACCGTTCATCGCCGTGATGGAACCACCGAGGTAGGCAATCGTTACGTCTTTTCCCGCCTTGAGTTTTTCAAACGTATTTCCCACGCCGCCACGGACGTCAAAATCAATCGCTTTTTGCGGAAAATACTGCGGGACGTCCTGCGCGTGCGCAAGACTCAAAATCGGCAGGATGGAAAGGATTGAGATCAATATTTTTTTCATAAAAACTCCTGAAGATGTGAAAATCCTCCATAAAAAAAGCCCCTCCCGAAGGCGGAGCTTGAGATAACGTTACTTCTTTCGTCGAATACACAGAAGCGCGAGAACAACCGAGCCAAGCGCCATAAGCCCTATCGACGTTGGCTCTGGAATGCTCACCGTGTAGGCGCGCAGTTCGTAACCCGTACCGTTCGCAAAGTCTGTGCCGTTCACTTTCGCGATATAATAACTCCAATCCGTATCGTCGCCCGTCCAGGAAAAGGTCACGATGCCGCTTTCGGGGGAAATGTCGCCCTCAGACAGCTGCGCGAAACTCCCGGCGGCGTCCAACGTGTAAAATTCCTCAGCGGTTGCGAGCGTCACAAAATCAATAGCGTATCCGTCCTTTTCATCGCGTTTGATCGGAACGTCGCCAGAGACCTGAATATTAAAATGAGCGTTTTTCATATTCATACTCCCCAGCACGATGAGTTCGTCACGACCTCCAATTGCCATGTCGAGACGGATCTCTCCGTCTACGACGTTGTAGGTGTGGTAGTTATCCCTGCTGAAGGTTTTCCCAACGATCGTCGTCTTCCCTACCGCTTCGCCCCCAGGACTCAGAACAGACTTGAGGTCGCTCAACGTCTCGGTACCCTCGGTGTAGGTGTGGACTGATTGATCCAGATAGTAAGGGAGGACAGCCGATCCCAACGTCTCCACAATCAGTTCTCCACCGTAGAAATTAAAGGTCGCAACAGGACGCGCAGCAGGGAGCGGGGTATCGGTCGAGGTACGCACACCAATGGAGTTGGCTTCCACCGTACCGCCAACCAATTCCAAGGTTAAATTCATTCCCATTCCCATTCCCACATTACCTCGGTGAGAATCGTTGAATTTCAGCAATCCGTCCGTGACAAGAACCCTCGCATACGTCGTTTCGTCGTCGGAACCATTAAACACCATATCGTTCGTTTTTAACGCGCCGCCATTAACGACTATCTCCACATTGCCCGTGACAATGGTGTGCCCGTCAATCTGACAAGTTCCTTTATCAATCCAAAAAGCAATCTCTTTGCCAGACACATTCTGGTATGTGGGGTCCCCAACAACCACCCCATCATTGACTACGAGGGAGATTTGTTCATGAAGAGTGGAGTTAAACGAGGCGTCGCCCGTAATATGGAATGCAGGACTTCCAGTTTCTCCGTCGCTTGCATTAACGTTAAAAAGCGTTTGACCTGTGGCGGAAAAATTCCCGTCGATGTAGACAGACCCTTGGGCAGTCGTGACAAACGTTGTTTGCCCATCGGTATCGCCAGAATCGCCAATGTTGGTTCCGCCGCTCGCCGTTCCCGACATACGCACATCGCCCGCCTTAAAAGACATATCTCCGTGGATTTCATACTTTCCCGTATCGCCAACTCTAACATAGGAACTTCGGCTGATTTCCGAGTCCCCAATTACTTTGAAGAGCGAATCTCCGGCGACCGTGATTTGGTTGTAACCTTCCATGTGCGCGGCGGTACCGTCAGCCCCTCCTCCATCAATGACGAATTGGGAATCCTCAAGAACGATTTTGAGATCTGCATACATGTTCAGTGCGTCTGCCGCAGTCCCACGATTGATGGTGAAAACGCTGCCGTTGGAGGCGTCGATAGAAATATTATCGCCAAACGTCGCTCCATTTTGTACGGTGAATTCTCCGCCGGTCATTGTAATGTAGGAATTGGTAACGAGGTACCTGTTATCTTTGCTTCCCAACTCAAGCGTTCCCGTCGTGACGGTGGAGTTTTCGCCAACGATTAACGCGCCTTGGGTTACCTTTTGTCCCACAGGAGGAATCCTTTCGGAACTCTTGTAAGCAATCTTGATAGAATCCGCCGTGAGAGTCGTGTTGTCGCCAAGGTTGAGCAACCCTTCTCCGCCTCCGCGCCTTCCTTGCGCCACTTCGTCCTCGGTCTTGTATCCAATGCGAAGTTCCCCAAGAGTGAGCGTCGCGGATGCGGTGTTGGTCAAATCCAGCGTTCCGGTAGCGACGTTGGTCGTGTCGCAATTTTGATAAGCGATGTAGAGATTCGTTTTGTCGCCACTTTCTCCGCCAAGCGTAAACGTCGCCGTTTTTTCGCCGTTGTCGCTAAGCCGGAAATATACTTCGTCGTGTTCGTAATTCATCCCGTTCACAGGAGTCGACAACATCGCGTTTTCGGACTTCCAATAGCCGAGATAGAAGGTGTCCGTATTGACGACAGTTTGCCCGGAACCAAACTCCAACGTCGTCTGATTCGGGCTCAGATTTGAGCCGTAAGAGGATGAAAGGACGATCTCTGAAGCCGTGACCGTACTGTTTTCCCCCATTTTAACGTTGGCAGCGAATTGATAATGACCGCCCTCCGCGGCGCTTAAATTGGTGTTGGGTCTGGAGGCGATGTAAAAACCTTCAACGTCAATCGTAACGTTTGTCGTACCCGAAAAATCAACCGTGATTGGAACATCCGACCATTGATCCTCAGATCGACCTATGAGCCTCTGCATGCCAATGCAGATTTGAGATTCCGCACTTCCATCGCCAATGACGACATCCCCGCCTGACACCGTGAGAGAAGCCGTACCATCCCGCCCCATCTGGAGAACCTTGCCGACCGTGAGACCATTTCCAACAACCAGAGTACCCGTGTTGGACATTGCGCCAACAGTTCCCAATATCTTTCTCTGGAGTCCAAGGCAAACGTTGGTAGCTTTGAGTTTCCCAGAAACTTCCAGCACCCCCTTACCTACAGAAGAAGAGGTCACCGAATCATCATAACCAACATACAAACTGGTGGCTCCGAGATCAGTGAGCAACAAATCTCCAGTATGAGTAACTTTCGCGCCGTCGTTAAGACCGCCGATATAAACCGGACCGAGATTATATTGAGACCAGTTGGTACTATCGCTCCACGAACCGCCCTCTGGATTGCTCCAGACCATTGCGCCGGGACAGGAAGGAGCGCAAAACAGGCAAACGCTCAACGCCATACAAAAACACAAGACAGAAGGAGCCAAACGCGCCCTTTTCTTCTCACTCTTATTCATACACACACCTTACAAACACGTACAAAATCTCGTACACTCGTACACTCGTACACTGCAAAGGGGGGCACCAGCGGCTCCAGACCATATACGCCCATTATACACCAACAACTTGCAATGTCAAGGTTTCTGAGGGGTGAAAATCCAAAAAATTGCAAAAAAGGTCAAAATTTTTGAGAAAAGAGGAAAATTTTTGCCAATTCAGGCGGAATTTGGAGTCCATGAGTCAAACGAGGAAATTTTTTTCTCGCCTTGGTATCGGTTCTTTTGAGGGTATTGTTGAGTCTGTACAAAATTCGACGATTCGAAGCTTACGAGTTTTCTCGTGAACGCTGGCGGTGGGCTAAAATAATTTGCGCTGCACGCTTGGCGGCACCACTTTGCGCCACTTCGGCTTTGAGCGCACGGAGGCGTTCGCGTCGTTCGTTCAGGGCGTCTGGAGAAGTCAGCCACTCGACAATATCTCGCGCAATCCAATCGCTTCTATCCCGACAGACGAGGTACTCGGGGAAAATTGCCTCACGCGCGTCGGCACTTCCAGGACGAAATTCTGGATTCCGCGAGCGAAACGCCTCCTTCGCGACGAGCAAATTCACGAGCGTGATGTACTTCGAACGGCGAAAAAGCCACTGAATCCACCACGCTAACCGTGAGATTTTGTAGAGAATCACGGTCGGTTTCTCGTGATAGAGAAGTTCGAGCGAAACGCTTCCCGAGACGGAGACGCAGCATTCCGCCGCCTGAATGATCTCCGGGGTGCGCTGGACGAAAACGTTCGCATTCGAAATGTCGTCCGCTTTTTGGAGAAGCTCCTCGATCATCTGCGCGTGTTGGGGTCGATACGCCGCAATCGCAAAATGCACGGGTGGTACCTGCTTTTGAATCTTGCGCATCGCCTTGAGGAAGAGAGGGAAATTGAGTTTGACCTCTTGGGTTCTCGACCCGGGGAGGATTCCGACAAGCGGACGCTGCGCCTCCCACTGGGCGTCTGGAAGAGGATGGTGTTTCGTTTCGTCGAAAAACGGGTGCCCAACATACTCCACACGCACGCCGCGCTCGCGCAGCCAGTCGGTTTCGAAAGGGAGTCCGCTAAAGACGCAGTCCGTGCGTTCGCGCAGCTTTTTCACGCGATGGGACGCCCACGCCCACACCTGCGGCGGAGAATAATAATAAACCGGGACGCCGTACTTTTTCGCACGTTTCGCGATGTGCCAATTGAAACCAGGGTAATCAATGAGCACCACGGCGTCGGGTTTTTGGGTTCGAAAGTATTCCTCCGCCTGGTCGGCAAGTCGAAAAAATTGCCGCAGGTTCTGGAGCGCGCCGCCGATCCACATGATGGCGAGGGTCGTGAGGTCGAAGTGGATATCGCAACCCGCCTGCGCCATTTTGGAGCCGCCGAAGCCGACGCACTCCGTGTCGGGGTCGATCGCCTTCATTTCGCGAATGAGATTCGCCCCATGCACGTCGCCACTCGGCTCACCCACCGAAAAAAATACTTTCATTCCTCTTCTCCTTTTTTCTCCACCGCTCGCTATAAACAAGTGCCGGGTGCTATTTCTCCGGCGCAAAAATCACGCGCACTGTGGCGCTGCGGACGGGTTGGTTCAAGACGATTCCCAAACGCCGTGCGTACTTTTTGTTCGAGAAATCGGCTTCGAAACCCGCGTCGGTGTGCGTCCAGGCGTCGGATGGCGTGCCGTCGATCTCAACCTCAATTTTCGCACACAGTGTGGCGTCGCCTTCTCCCAACAATATGTCGCGCCCGTCCAACTTCCACGGGACGAGAGTCGTCAGAGCCGTCTCGAACGTCTGAGGCGACGCGAACTCGACACGATCCTCGACGACGAACGCGTTCGTGCCCGATCGATCGAAGGAGAAAGTGCGCGTCAAAAGTCGGCACTCCGGCACGGCATAGGCGTCTTGCAGCTCAAACGCGAAAGTGTCTTTTTGCGTTGAGAATTCCGTCCGGATATTCTTTGCGGCATAAGCCCGCCCGGTTTTTTGGAGCTGCCCCGCTACAATCGGGACGTTGTGCCCCCAAGAGTTCAGTATGTCGCTCACGTATCGACCGCTGCTGAAAGTGCGCCTCGTGTAGACTTCTCCGCCCAAATCCAAGCAGGGGAGCGTCCCACGATAGACGACCACATACGCGCCGACGTCGTTGTGATTGTGCAGCTCGGCATTGTGCCCCGCTTTCATCGCAACGGCAAGACCATCGATCTGGCGGGCGTTTTCGCGTTGGGTTTTGACGTTGCTCGAAAGAGGCGTCGCCTTCTCCCACCCCGCTGGTCGGCAGACCAACACCTGTGCGTCAGGATACCACGACCTCAGCCCCACCTTGGGTAGATTCCACGTCTCGCGCGCTTCCGTGCTTCCGCCGATCGCCAATTCGTCCGCCTTCGGGCACAAACTAAAGACGCCGAAATCGACGAGCCCCGACGTCTGCAAGTCGAGGGTGGCGTCGTACTCGTTTCGTCCGATTTGATAATAACGATTGAGGTACGCAAGTAGGGTTGGATCAGGAGCCGCCCAGATGCCGCAGTCGGCAAAACCAGGACTGAAGCCGGGGAGAATCTCGATCGAAAAACCGTAGCTCGCGACGCGGAAGAGCTTCGGATCGTCGAGGATTCTGACTTTCCCATTCGTTGCGCGTCGGAGAGTTTCGCTCAGGCGGATGTGGTTCCCAAAGCCATAATTCCAATAGCTGACGCCCTCAGAACAATAGCCGTCGTTGGTGTATCCCTCGTTCGAGTATTGGATGAACTTGAGTGCAGCGGCAACAAACCACGCCCTCTCCTCTTTCGACTCGATATGGGCGAGCGCAGCACCCGTCACGCCCGCGAGACAAACGGCGTTCCAATTGTTTCTACCACGTATCCACCACATTTTGGGCGCCCCCGTCAAAATGGAGTTTTTGTAGGGTTCGAAACAACGTATCCGCAGTTGCTCGTCGAGAAGTTGTCGCGCCTCAGGGGAGAGTTTTTCGCCCAAGATGTTCCCCAGCACGGCAAGCTCCCACGCCGTTGCACTCGACACGAGATCAATATCGTACGAGCCTTTGAAATTTTGCAAACCTCGGTCGTGCGCGGGAAGAACCCAACTTTTGTCCTCGGCATAGATGCGCAGGTGTTCCTCAATGCGAGGGAGAAAACGCCCCTGATTTTCGATGCACTCCGCATACACCAAAAATCGCAGCGGAACATTCCGACGCGAGTACGCGTTTTGATACCTTGATCGATTCCCATTTTGCGAGAATTCGAGATACAACTCGTCGGGGACTGTGGGGATTGGTTTTTCAAGCTCCTGCTCGGCACGTTTGACAATGTTCTTGAAGGCAGGGTGTTTCGCGACTCCCTCCCAAAACGCTCGATCATCGACCGAGGGGATCAAGCCGCACGTGTCGCCGAGGAGAGGGACGATCTCCGCCGCCTTTTTCTCCAACTCGTCCGCGAGAGAGATTTCTTGCGCCGAGACACTCGCGCCGCCCGAAAGAGCGTCCGCAAAAAAACAATCCGGCAAGACGACGGAACAAATCGCGAGAGAAAAAACGCCCGCGAGGGTGAAATTTCGTGAGGAAAATAACATAATGACTCCTTATAAAGGGCTAAAGGTGGGTTCTGCTGTGCTCCAGAAATTTCAACGCGAAGTATTATATAATGCCTCGCGTTGAAATTTCCGGTTCCGTCCGCCGTTGGAGCTTGCGCACCACGGCTCGCAAAACGTCGCGCAAAACGGGAATTTTAAACGACGATGAGTATATAATACCCGGCGTTAGGATTTTCGGATCCGACCGTATTTCCAACGTCCACAAGCACACAACAAGATGAATTATACCAGAAACGCGCGGTTTGCGCAAGGAGTCGAGAGGTTTTTTCTGAGCGTATAAATTTCTCCCCGGTGGGGGTTTCAAAAGCGCGTAAAAGTGGTATACTTAAGGAAGTTTTTCTCTTGGGGCTTCGCGCCACGGCTCGCAAAACAAAAGCCAAAGGGGGACGAGTATAGGAGCGTTTTTATGCCATCGCACACAAATATCCGTTTTCTGTTGGAGCACTCCCTCTTTCCTCCGACAGCAACGGCAGATTCGGACGGATTTCTCGGCGTCGGAGGCGATTTGTCCGTCCGTATGCTTCTGGACGCATACATCCACGGGATTTTTCCTTGGCCATGTGAGGATAGCTCTCCCGAAATCCCATGGTGGGCGCCTCACGAAAGGGCAATTATCGAGTTCGAAAACTTCCACATCTCGCGCCGATTGCGCCAGACGCTGCGCAGTGGGAAGTTTGACGTCTCGATTGATCGCAACTTCCGCGGCGTTGTCGAGGGGTGCGCCTACGCATTTCGCCCCGATGAGGGCGGGACTTGGATAACTCCCCAGATGATTAAAGCGTATTGCGCGCTTCATCACGCTGGGTTTGCGCACTCGATCGAGGTGTGGCGCGAGAATCGACTCGTCGGCGGGCTTTATGGCGTCGGCATCGGAGCTTTTTTTGCAGGAGAGTCCAAATTCCATCGAGAGACGGACGCCTCGAAAGTCGCGCTCGCTTGGATCGTCCGGCACCTTCAGGCGCGGGGGTACGATTTTATCGACGTCCAATTCGAAAATGATCATCTCAAGCAGTTCCACCTCACGTTTCTGCCGCAGTCCGAGTACAACGAGAGAGTGCGAAATGCCGTCTTGAAGCGCGACGTCTCGTTTGGACACACCCTCGCGTGGCGGAAGGAGGATTTTTAGGGACTTCCCCGAGTCCTTGTTTTTGCGGACGCATCCGCCTTAGAATCTGCTGGGACCCGCCCTAAGCCTCGGGATCAGCCCCGATCGTCCGACCTTCTCATGTCCATTTCAAGGTGAGCCAACTCGATAGAATCCGATTCTTGCACCACGTCCCACTCCAAAGGCGGAACATTTTGAGGGTTGTTCGAGATGACAGTGTCAACAAGCGCGGCGGAAATGGTGTCGGCATTCTCCAAAGCGGAAACGTCGAGAGGGTTTTGATTTTGCATAGCCGCAAGGGACTCCTTCACGTAAGCGATGGTCTTCAACGCAAGATCAGGCGGGGGGTCCAACGCTTGGCGAATTTGATCCCGCGCCATCAAAGGCAGGCACAGAACACTAACTAAGAGTTGATGCCGTCTGCATAATTCCTGGTCGGATCTCAGTCGACGGCAAACCTCCTGCTCCTCCTCTTTGGACTGTCCCCCAAAAATAAAATCCAGCAGCGTGTTCTCGTCCATGATTATTTTTTCACTTCTATCGTCCATTATACTCATCGCGTTTGAAACTTGGTTTCCCCAACGCACGCACGGCGGTACGCAGCGCCGATGGCAAACGGCTGCCGAAATTCCACGCAGACTTATAAAATCTACGCCTGGCAAAGTCCCAATTCCCACCGAGCAGCCGACGGATACTAGAAAATTATACGTAGAGGCACCAGAGTTGGTTTTGGCAAAAATTATAAAAAGGGGAAAATATTATAGATCTTCAACACCTCTGATCCACAGCCCGAGTTTTTTCACGGCCGTGTGGAGACGGCTTTTCACGGTGCCGACGGGGATTCCCAAAATCTGAGCGACGTCTCGATATTTCATTCCCTCATAATAAATGAGCATAATTACTTGGCGCAGCGGCTCCGCCAGACGATCGACACACTCGCGAATCCGCCTGGCACGCTCCTCGAGCACCATCTCGTCCTCGGGAGGAGCAATGTCGCCCGGCAAAATATCCAAGAGCGATATATTTTCGAGGTTCCCCTCCATTGGGAGAATGCTTTTTTCCAAACTGGCGTGCTTGTGGCGCTTGTTCCGTCTCTGTATGTCGATCGCCTGATTGGTGGCGACCATATAAAGCCACGGTCGAAATCTGCGGTTGGTGTTGAACTGGTCGCATTTCAAAAAGATTTGGAGGAAGGTCGATTGAAAAACATCCTCCGCCAGCTGGCTGTCCCCCAAATAGCGACGAAGATAATTGTACAAATCATGTTCGTAGCGACGTATAAGCTCCTCAAGAAAGATCGCTTCCTTAGTGGCGCAAAATTGCTCCATAATTTCCTCGTCCGTCTGAGACATGGCTCGACGGCGTTTGGTTTTTCGGGAAGTCACCATGATCGCTCCAGATTCGAACAACACAAAACTACATACGAGACCATTTTAGCATTAAATTCTCTTTTCGACAAGGGGCAGGGAAGGGACAGGCGGCTTTTTTCGGAAAAAAAGAAGAAAAAATCTCCTAAAACCCTTGACACACGACTCGCCACGGGATATACTGGACGAGGTTTTTCACGCCATCAGGAAATTTGTAGGAACAAATACCGAAACACTCGATAGAAATTATAATACTTCTCGTTGAAATTTCCGGTGCCGTCCGCCGTTGGAGCTACGCACCACGGCTCGCAAAGCGTCGCATAAAACGGGAATTTTAAAGGAGAACGAGTATAGTGTCTCACCCACGGAAAAATAGGAATCTATGCGGATACTTCACACATCCGACTGGCATTTGGATGCCAAATTGGAGCAAATATCACGACTCGACGAGCAAAAACGGTTTCTCGACTGGCTGGCGGACACGATCATTGAGCGAAAAATCGATGCGCTTATCGTCGCGGGAGATATTTTCGATTCCTCCACGCCGTCGCTTCGTGCCGCGAAGTTGTACATGAATTTCATTCAGCGCGTTTATCTCGATCGGCAGCGAGGGGTGTCGTGTTGTCGATACGTCGTGCTCGTTGGGGGGAATCATGATTCGCCTGGATATCTCGAGGCGCCGAAAAACGTGCTTGAACTGCTCAACGTTCATATTGTGGCGATTCCTCCCGACGACAAGCGGGAGATGCTTTTTCCCCTGCGCGGCGCGGACGGAAGGTGCGAGTGTATCGTGGCTGCCGTGCCGTATCTCCCGGATCGTTTTATTCGCCAAAGTGGGGAGGGGGAAAATCTCGAGGAGCGGACGCGAAATCTTCTCCTCGGAATACGCAACTTTTATCGCGAAGTGGCGCAAGAAGCCGTCGCGCTGCGGGAGTCGATTGCGGCAGAACGACCAGAAGAGTGTGGGGAGAAAATCTCTCTCATCGCGACGGGGCATCTTTTTGCCGCACACGGAAAGACACTTGATGGCGACGGAACGCGACCGATCCATCAAGTGGGGACGCTGGCTCAATTCCCTGCTGCCGACTTCCCGCCGGAGTTCGATTATATTGCGCTTGGACACTTGCATCTGCCACAAATTGCGGAGGGATTCCAACATGTTCGCTATAGTGGCGCGCCGATTCCGATCGGGAGCGAAGAAACACGCACTCAAAAGCAGCTTGTGGAGATTGTCGCCGTCCCCGGTCGCGCTTTGGAGATGGATTGGCTTGAAGTCCCTTGCTTCCACAAAATCCGCATTCTTAAGGGGGGCATCGATGAAGTGTTGGCTCAAACGATGGAGCTTCGCAATTCCGGGACCGAATGGTGGCTCAAAGTCCAATGCAAGGGAGAGTACGACAATTACGACGGAATTAGGCTGCTGCACGATATTTGCGCTGGCTCCCTCCTGCGCCTTCTGCATGTCGAAATGCAGATAAAGAAACGAGAATCGAACGAGGAAATATACCCTCAGAAGGAGTATCTCGAGCCAATGTCGGAGGAGGAAGTGTTCCGAAAGTTTCTCGAAACGAAAAACATTGCCCCCGAGGAGGTGGGAGAGATTCAAGCCACCTTTGGCGAGGCGCTGGAGGCGTATTTCGCGAACGAAAAAACGAACGGGGGAAAAAATGAGATTGATTAGGGTCAAATTTTGCAATTTATCGTCGCTCGTGGGGTGTTGGGAGATTGATTTTACGTCGCCAGAATACGCAAAAACAGGGCTTTTTGCGATTATTGGTCCCACTGGCTCCGGGAAAACAACCATCCTCGACGCGATTTGCCTGGCGCTCTATGGACGCACGCCGCGATTGGAGAATTTCTCGAAGACGCAAGACAATATTATGTCGCACCTCATGAACGAATGCTGGTCCGAGGTGATTTTCGAATCCGGAGGGAAAAAATACCAGGCGCGTTGGGAGCACTCGCGGACGAAAAGATCCAACGCTCAATCCCCATTTTTGGGCGTCGAGCGCCAACTCTCGCTTCTGAATGGAGACATTTTGGCGACGAAACTTCGTGAGGTGCAAGAGAAAACGACCCAAATCATCGGCATGGATTTTTCGCAATTCACCCAATCGATCATGCTCGCGCAAGGGAAATTTGCGGAATTTTTGAAGTCCGACCCCAAGGATAAGAAGGTCATTCTCGAGAAAATTACGTCAACCGAGGTTTATCGCGGAATTTGCACCATCATTTCGACGAAAACGACGGAGGAAGAACAAAAGCAAAGGGAGATTCAATCGCAAATCTCGGCTATGGATTTTCTCCCCGAGCAAGAGCGAATCGAGAAAGAGAGACGTTTGAACGAAGTTTCAATGCTGCTCGAAAAAACGATGCTTCCGGAGCAAAAATGTCTGGAAAATCAAATTCGATGTGTTGAGGAGTTGGAGCAAAAAACAAAACGTTGGGACGAATTGAGCGCCGAATACGACGAATTGATGGCGAGGGAGAAGCGCTTCGAGCCAGATAGGCGTCGGCTGACGCTCGCGCTCCGTGCCGAAAAAGTCCGATCCGCGTGGGAGGAGTACGACGTCGCGACAAAAAATGACGCAGAATTGCGCGTGAATTTCGAGAAAATCGTGGCGGAAGAATCGAATCTCACGAAGACGTTGCCGATTTTGATGGCGAAAACTCGAGAAGAAACCCAAATCCTGGACATAATTCAGAAGGAATTTGCGCTCGAACTTGAGTTGATCCAAAAAACACGCGAAATCGACGCGAGCCTTCTCGAAATAACGAAACGTGAGCGAGAAATGGATTCTTCAATCCGCGAGACGGACGCGAAAATTCAGGAGTGTGAGAAAAACCAAAACACACTCGCGAAACAAAAAAAGGAGACCGAAGACGCTTTGGCTCAGCTTGAAAAATACAGGTCGGAGAATCTCGTGGATGAGCGACTTCGAGACACGTTGCCGCAAGCGGAGTTTTCGATGAGAGAGAGGGATGAGTGTGCGCGCCAGCTCGACGAAAAAGTACGCGCGTTGGCGCAGGCGGAAGCGAAATTGAACGCGCAAAAAGACGATATCGCGCAAAAAACGCAAAAATTGGACGAAATTGAGCGCGAGAAAGACGAAAAAGAGAAAACGTCGCGGGAATTGACGAGCGATTTCGAAAATATTGATACCGCATTCAACACGTTGTACGAGCTGCGTTGCGAAATGGACGAGAAAAAGAAGACGATTGATCGTCTCGAGGGACTCCTCAAATCGATTGGCGAGGCGAGAAAAATGAGAGAAAAAAGGCTCCAGGAGATCAAAGAAGAGGAGGAAATCTTACGAAAAAGCAGCGAGAGGGTGGAGGAATTGAGAGAAAATCTTTCTGAATTGTGTGACGAATTGGCGGAAAAACGCGAGGAGGCGCGCCACCTGGCGGCGCTAAAATCGCTAGCCGATCTGCGTGAGTCGCTTGAGGAGGGGGCGGAGTGTCCTCTTTGTGGTGCGACCCACCATCCGTACGTCGAGAATCGACCGTCAGAACCCTCCGAAATTGAGGGGGAAATCAAAAAATTGGAGAAAAATAAAAACACGTTGGAGAGGGAACTCGCCCAAGCCGAGGTGTCTAAAAAAACGTCGTCGGATTTCTTAAAAAAGTATCCAAAAAATGAGTTTGACGAGGCAATTGAGGAGGAACTCCGCCAGCGGGACGCGCTCATTGTGGCACTCGAAATAAAGACGTATTCCGACGACACGATTCTCGAGGAAGAGATTGAACGTCTCAAAAATCGTGTGCAAGAAGTGAAGCAAGACGAGAAAAAATCAAAACTCGATCGCGACGAGGCGCAAAAAAAGATGGATTCCGCGCGAAAAGATTTAGAAAAGACGACCGAGGATTTGAAAAAATGCGCTGACGAAATTAATCAGGCGAGGAACATAATTTCGTATCTTATGAAGACGATTCAAACTCTCAAGGACGAAATCGATTCTTTGAGGGCGAAGTATGCTGAGAAAGCGCAAATATTCACAACTTTAATTAGTAATTTTTTTGACGAAAACGTACCCGACGCTCCTCTGGATGCTCTCAAAGAGAGGTTGAGAAAATGGGACGAGGTTGAGTCCGAAATACAAAAAACAAAAAATGCTATTCAAAAGATTCAACACGAAAACGAGGGTCTTCAGCGCCTTTTGAACGAGTTTCGCGCTCGTGAAGAGGAACTGGCGAGACGTAAAGAAAGAATTGAAGAGGATATTCGACTTTTGAAGCATGAACGACATGAAACCTTTGGCGAGAAGGAGACGAATAAGGAAGAGTCCGCATGGCGCGAGGAAATCAAGGTTGCCTCCGCTCGGGAAAACCTTGCGAAGCAGGAAGAAACACGCTGCCAGACGAGGTTGGAGAGCGTCGAAAAACAACGTATTGCGGAATCAGAAAAAGTAGAACAAAGTGTCGCAAAATGCGCGTCTTTGCTCCAGAAATTTGAGGACGAACTCTCTTGTGAGAATTTTCGTACGCCGCTTGATTTTTTCGTTTCGATAATGCCGACCGAGGAGCGCTCCAAGTTGAAGTCCGAGGAGGATGGTCTCAACGCCGAATCCATTCGACTCAAGACGCTCAGGGAGTCGATTGGGGGGGAGCTTGAGGAGTTGCGCAAAAATCCAGCAACGCAGCGTTCAAAGGAGGAAATTCTCCAGGACAAAGAAAAGATTGATGCACAAATTAACGACTCCGTGGCGGAGGTTGCGATCCTCAGGGACACGCTCGAAAAAGACAATGAGCGAAACGAGCTGGCGCGCGAAATTCGCGATCGACTCAATCGGCAAGAGCGCGAGGCGGCACGCTGGCGGCGCCTTCGAGATATCACGGGAGCCGCTGAGAGCAACAAGGACGATAGTTTCACGAGTTTTGCGCAAAGTTTAACTTTCAGTATGCTTCTTTTTCACGCGAACGAGCAGTTGCGGATGCTCAATCCTCGATATCGTCTGCTCTTGCGTGCGGGGAAGGGACTTCAAACGTTTATTGAAGATTCGCATCAGGAAAATCAAATCCGTGCCGCAGATAATTTGTCGGGTGGCGAAACGTTTTTGGCGAGTCTCTCCCTTGCGCTCGGTTTGACGCAGGTCGTCAGCAAAAATATCGAAATCAACTCCTTTTTCCTGGACGAAGGGTTTGGTTCCTTGGACGACGACGCTCTCGTCAACGCCCTCAACACGCTCGAGAATTTCCGTTCCGCCCATGGTCGAAACAAGCTCATCGGAATCATTTCTCACGTCGAAGCGTTGAAGGAAAAAATCGAAACAAAAATCGAAGTGATACCTTTTTCTGCCGGCAGAAGCATCCTTCAAGGTCCCGGAGTCCGGCGTTTGGATTGAAGGATGCGCACTTTTTTCAAACATGACTCATCTTTGCACATCTCTCCCAAAACGTGTTCGATTCGGCAATGAATCCCGCGATTTTCGCGAACCCTTCAGATGGGTGTTTGAGAGAATTTTATAGGAGAAGCAGTTATAATACTTCTCGTTGAAATTTCCCGTTCCGTCCGCCGTTGGGTCTGCGCAGAACGGCTTCCGGAGCGAGATTTTTCAAAGCAATGTGCTGAAAATATCAAAAATGCAGTTGAAACGCGCCGACAAAAGCGCTCACGACCGCATCATCGTCTCGATTTTCGAATTTGTTCGTCGAGAGGATATAATTAAACATCACGCGAGTATTCGAATTGAGAATCCAATTCAAACCCAGCGTGTGGTCGAAAACTTTCCCCGACATGGAGGTGTTCAAGTCGGAGACATCTGCCCAGCTAAAACGATAAATTGCCTGCCACGCCCCGGGACCCGCGCACCAAATTCCCTCTTTGCACAATCGAGCAAAATGCGCATTTGGTACGATTCCTTTAAGAATACCGCGCCCTTTTTCGTAGTCGTAGTGCTCCCCTGAGAGCATCCATGAGACTTGTGCGTACCCACCCGTGAAAGTTGGGTTGTCGTACGAATCATTTTGGAGTTGAGCAATAAAATATTCCGCTTGAAAGGCAAGGGAACCAAGCGACCAGAAGAACTCCGGGACGAACGTGTGCGTGGCGCCGGTGCCATAAAACGTTCCCGTCCTCACGAGAGTTTCCGCAAACGCGGTCTCCAATTCCGGCGCCCAGTCCATGCTTTGTTTTTCGTCCCAAGATTTGTAGGAATATCCAAACCCAACGTGCAAATTTCCCCCCACGGAGGAATCTTCCCACAATAATTTCGCGATGCGAAGCGTTAGACCGTAGCCATCGTTATCGTTTTGGTATTCAACTTTTTTGTCGTCGACGGGGCTAAAGAAACCGAGCGACCAGGAAAAATCCTTCTTTTGCGAGGCGTTCCCCAGCGAGACACCGAGGGAGCGTCCGAAGAGGTATTTGTCGAACATGGAGCACCCGGCGGAGCGCTCGATAAACCAAATGTTGTTGCTGCTCGTGAGGCGTTCCAACGAGATCGGTTCTTTGAAATGTCCGACGCGCAAATCAGAGGCGATCGGGAGGTGTGTCATTCCGATGAAAGCGTCTTTTATGGAGACATCGCCCCCGGAGGAGAAATCCACCTCGAGTTTGTAGTTGTATTGGTCGAGAAAGTCGCCAGCGACGCTGATTCTTGCGCGTCGAATTTCGGCTCCGCTCTCAAAATCGGCAATTTCCTTCGCGGCGTCGTCTTGCGAAAATCCAGACGTCGTGATGTGAAATCGTCCTCCGATTTTCGCGGAAGGTTTTTTCGCATCGCTCTCCTTCTTGAGAGCGGCAGCCTCGTTTTGCCTCTGCAACTCCTCCTCCAACACGGCGACGCGCGCTTCGAGCGAGTCCGTTTCGGCACGCGCGCCGACGCAGAACGCTAGAAAGAAGAGGAGCGCAACGCCTCGCCAAATTTTTGAATCCTTCAACATGCATCCATTCCTTTTTGAAAAGATTTGCCGCAACCTCGCGCCAGAATTCCCACCACGACTCCTCGCTTTTTTGTGAAAACTCAAATTCAACAGAGCGTCGGGATAAAAAACCTTTTCCCCATGCAGTGGAAATATCGACAGAGAGAGGATGGATGCTGAACAAATTTCCTCTTAATTGGCAATATTCACGAAAAACTAACAAAGTCGCCTCAAAAAGAGAAAAAAAAGTGGGGGGAGACCGTTGACAAAATGGGGAAAAACTGATACCATTGTGTGATGATGGAAGATATATGTTTTTTAACCCCAAGGAGTTATAATAAATGAATTATCGAAGAGTTTTTGCGAGCGCGATCGCGATTTTGGCGTGTTTTGCTTGCTTCTGCGGCACGAGTGTCGCTGCGCCCACCGATGAAGAAGTGAAGGCGGCGATTGAAGTTTTTGAAAAACGGATGGCGCCCTACAAGACAGATGCCGATGGGAACGTCGTTTTCTTCGATCTCACGGATCGAATCTGCACGAACGAGGACTTGGCGATCATTTGCAAGTTGTCCACCGTCACGCAGTGCAAAATCTACGGCGCGAATTTGAAGCCGGGAGGTGCCGACGTCATTAAAGGTCTGACCAATTGCAAGAAATTGTCGATTGAGAACACCGATTTTGTCGATGCCGACATGGCGTTTCTCGCCGACATGCCGTGGGTTGAGGAACTCACGCTCCGCCGCAACACGTACCTTGGCACCGAGACGCTGAGTTACGTCTCCAAGATGCCCAAGTTGCGCAATTTGGTGCTTTTATACGGGAATTTTGACGATTCGGCACTTGCCGAGCTTGCGCCGATCAAGACGCTGCGCCTTCTCGACGTCCGTGGCTGCTCCGCCGTGACGGATGCGGGTCTTGAAGTCTTGAAAGGTCTCCCCAATTTGATCGTGGTGAAACTCCGCTGCACAGCCGTCACGAATATGGGGATTCAAAATGTTGAGGGGAAATCGCTCAAAACCTTTGATATTGAGGACTCCCAAACGTTTAGCGACGAGGCAATTCCGCTTCTTGCCGCGATGAAAGACTCGCTCCAGGAGATCATCATCATGCGCTGCATTGCCGTTTCGGACAATGGAATCAAACTGCTCGGCGAGTGCACGAACATGCGCAAGATGAATCTCCGCGGCAACTACATTGGTGGCGACGCGTTGGAGGCGTGCAAGAATATGCCGAACCTCAACCTTCTTATCGTGAGCGAAACTTTTGTCGACGACTCGGGCGTCGCTCATCTTGAGAATCTGACGAAGTTGGAGACGCTTGATTTGTGGAACACGCTCATCTCGGACGCTGCGGCGGAATCCATCGCCAAAATCACCAGTTTGAAGAAGCTCTCTGTCGTTGGAACTCAGATTTCGGACGCTGGCGTGGCTCAAATTGCGACCCTCCCCAATTTGGAGAGTTTGGATCTTGGCGAAACGCAGACGACGGACGCGAGTGTTGAAGCTCTCTGCGGGATGAAGTCGCTCAAGACGCTGAGCCTGCGAGCCACCTCGGTTTCTATGGAGGGTGCGGAGAAAATTCGCGCCGCACTGCCGAATTGCACCGTGACGCAATAGTCGTGCGTGCTAGTTGGTGTGCAATAGTTTTTCGTGGAGCAGGCGTCGTCTGATTTCGCCCGGCGGCACGGAGTTTTGAACGTTTTTCTCGGCGGAGGCACGCTTCCGTCGGGGAAAACTTTTTTTCATTTTGTCTGAGGGTGGACGATTGGTCGGTTTTTTTACGCGGAAACGATGGTAGACAAAAAAATGCTTACGATCCAGCAGATTCGAGACGCAGGCGTGGTTGGCGCGGGCGGCGCGGGATTCCCAACTTGTGCGAAACTCGACGCGAAAGCCGACACGCTCGTGTGCAATGCGGCAGAGTGCGAGCCTCTTTTGCACAAAGATAAGGAAATTTTGCGCAATTTTCCCAAAAAAGTGATTCGCGGACTTCGAATCGCTGCCGAGCGCGTGGGTGCCGAGAGAGTTGTGGTGGGACTTAAGCGAAAATATCACGATATCCACGACCTTTTAGCGCCTCTTTTGCCCTCAGATTTCGAGTTGTTCCCTCTCAACGATATTTATCCTGCGGGGGACGAATTCATCCTCGTGTACGAGACGCTCGGGCGCGTCATTCCTCCCGGCGGGCTTCCGCTTCATACCGGGACGGTCGTTTTGAACGTCGAAACGGCGTTTCATCTCGCGGAAGTGGAGGAGGGCGTTTCCAACACGCACAAATTTCTCACCGTGGCGGGGGCGATTCGTACGCCAATGTCGCTCCGTGTCCCGATCGGGTGCTCGATTCTCGATTGCATTGAGGCTGCCGGCGGGGCGACGCTCGAGGAGCCGGTGGTTTTGGTTGGCGGTCCGATGATGGGGCACTTGGTGGATTCCCCACGCACTACGCTCGTCACGAAAACGACGGGCGGCGTCATTCTCTTGCCGCAAGATCATCCCTTGGTGGAAAAAATACGTCGACCGCTGCGCGACACGTTGCGGATTGCGCGGAGTGCGTGCGATCAA
The DNA here is from genome assembly GCA_030527105.1 of Planctomycetia bacterium. Taxonomy (GTDB): domain Bacteria; phylum Planctomycetota; class Planctomycetia; order Pirellulales; family Thermoguttaceae; genus RGIG3701. Next base: position 8,283 of record JAUNBK010000029.1, on the reverse strand, counting down.
TGTAGTTTTTGCACGGAATTGTGCCCCCGAAACCTTTTGGGGCATCCGGTGGAGCCGCACAAAGCGATGCGTGGGTTGCTCTTTGGCGCCGACGCGCTCATCCCGGGGACGCAATTCTGCTCCGGGTGCAATTTATGCGCAAGGTGTTCGTGTCCTGAGGGGTTGGACCCGTGCCGAGTCATGCAGACGAATCGGCAAAAATGGGTCGAGTCGCGCGAGCGGTGGGAGAATCCGCCTTTTCGCAAAAATCGCCCCTTTATTCATATGCAGAATCGACAGACTCCAATTCCGAAGCTCGTCCGTCGGCTTGGTTTGGAGATTTTTAACCAACCTGCGCCGTTGGATTTAGAAAGATCGAACGAAATATCTCCGCGTTCTGTCGGAATTCCGGTCAAGCAGCATATCGGGGCGCCGTGTGTGCCTTGCGTGGCGGAGGGCGCGCGCGTGGCGGAAGGGGAGTGTGTCGGAACGCCTCCCACGCAAGATGGGAAGTCCGCTTTGGGCGCTGCCATCCACGCCTCCATTCGAGGGCGCGTCGCGAAAATTGCGGACGGCGTCATTTGGATCGAGCGCGAATGATTTCTGCTCCGTCTTGGAAAAAATTTCAAAATGCGTTGAGAAAAAACAAAGGGTAGAACATGAGCACCTCAAAACTTCCTCCTTTATCGGTCGGCGTGATCGAACTTTCGAGCATTGCGCGCGGATATCAAGCCCAAGACGAAATGCTCAAGTCGGCAAATATCGTCCTGCTCCTTGCGCGCACCATTTGTGCTGGAAAATACCTTCTCATTGTCGGTGGTACGGTCGACGATGTGGAGTCCGCCATCGCCACCGGATTGAAGGTCGCGGGCGACACGGCAATCGACTCGCTCGTCTGTCCGCGCGTTCATGAGTCCGTATTTCAAGCGCTTGGGCAGTCCGTGATTCTTCCCACGGGGAAAGTTCCTGCGTTGGGAATTGTCGAGACGTTCGGCGCGTGCGCGATTTTGGCGGCGTCGGATTTTGCCGCAAAAGCGGGGCGCGTCACGCTCATTCGCCTCCACGTCGCCATGGCGCTCGGGGGGAAAGGACTCCTCATGCTCACGGGGAGTCTTTCGGACGTCAAATCCGCCGTGAAAGCTGCGGCGGACGAGGCGCGACGACGCGGAGTGCTCGCGGCAGAGGTCGTTATTTCGAACCCCGCCGAGGAGTTGCTTGCGGAGTATCTTTGAGCAATTTGCCAACGGGGACTTAAGGTTCTTCGTCCCTTCAGGGAAGTGGCTGTGCCAATTTTATAATACTTCGCGTTGAAATTTCCCGTTCCGTCCGCCGTCGGAGCTACGCACCACGGCTCGCAAAGCGTCGCGTAAAACGGGAATTTTATAGGAGAAAGAGTATAAACGACGATGAGTATATGAACACGATTGTATTGAGTCGCGATCTTCGAAACATCTTGAGAGGAAATATTTTTGAAAAATTGTTTCCTCTCAAACTCTTCCTTCAAAAAATTTTTGATAGGCTCACTACGTTCGCCAGGAGCCGAGAACGAGGGCAATTCCCCTCTTTCAGAGAGGTGGCAGCCGTAGGCTGACGGGGTTTTTGGCTGAAGGGAACGACTTTCCGACTTCCGAACTACCCCCGCCCTTCGGGTGTACCCCTTCAAAGAAGGTGTATTGATCTTTGTGCGGTATATCGAGAAATCAAAAGTATAAGGTGCGTTTCGAGGGCGTTTCGCGAAACTCTGTTTTTTACGAGACTGTATGATTATGGATTTTTTCAAAGTGTTTTAGTCCGCTATTCTTAAGAAATGCCATATTGCGTAAAAATAGGTGTCGGATGCGTTTCACACTTTTGCACTTTTTGATTCTCTTTGGTGAAAAAACGCGTTTTTTTGGTGTTTTTTGCGATCGGATATTTTTCCCAAAAGTGGGTTTTGATGCAGAATTTTTGCGGCGAAATTGATATTCGTTAATTTAATTGTTTTTGAGGTTGTTTTGGGGAGTGTTTCACTCTTGTTTTTATACACTCAAACCGAATTGTGCGAAACGCGGACTAAAACATCATGCTTCTCGGACAACAATCTTTAGGCTGCGTGTTTTATGGTCTCGGTCGTGAAATATGGTGTTTTTTCTCTGGGAAAATGCGAAAAGTTGCCGAAATGGGTACCCAGAAAATTCGGAGGCACCTGCCCCACGACACCGGGGGGAGTCCTTTGAGGGAAAGGAGAATCCGAGCGGAACTCTTTCCCTCGTGGCGTCGTGGATGGGGCGAAAAAGGGGTTAGAAGTATAAATCCCTTTGGGACGTGTGCTCGATCAGGTCGAGTCGGTGAATCAATTCGTCCTTTTGGGCAGAGGGGGCGATTTTCCCAAGCTCTCTCGCAATGGCGTCTTGACCCGCTGCGCGCGTGCGCTCCGACGCGTAGTCCGAAAGGTACTCCTGAAGCGTGGTGAGCGCGTTCGGAGTGCACATTTTGTGGATAAATCCAGGGATGGCGAATTCCATGAATTGCTGTCCCGTCCGCCCTTTTCGATAGCATGCCGTGCAAAAGCTGGGGATGAATCCGTCCTCGAGAAGCTCGCGCATGATGTCGTCGAGCGTGCGCGTGTCGCCAATGTGGAATTGCTCTTTCTCGGAAACCTGCGTCTCTCCGAGCTGCGAATAGCCTCCAATGTCGATTCTCGTGCCGGCGTCGATTTGTGAGACCCCGAAATTCATCACTTCGCGTCGAACTTCCGCACTCTCTCGCGCGGTGCAAATGAGCCCCGTGTAGGGGACGCTCAATCTCAAAATCGCGACGAGACACTTGAAAACGTGGTCGGAAAAAGTGTGTGCCCAAGACAAATCCGTCCCGGCAGCGGGTTGAATCCGTGGGAAACTAATGGTGTGCGGCCCGCAGCCGTAGTGCTTCATCAAATGTTGGGCGTGAGCGACAAGACCCAACACCTCGTAACGCCAATCGCTCAAGCCAAAGAGCGCGCCAAGCCCGACGTCGTCCGCGCCAGCTTCGTACGCCCGGCTGAGGCTGTCGAGCCTCCACATGAAATCGCCTTTCTCCGTCCCGGCAGGGTGCATTTTGGCGTAAGTTGGCTTGTGGTAGGTTTCCTGAAAGACCTGATACGTGCCGATCCCTGCCTCGTGGATGATGCGGAATCCCTCGTGATCCATCGGCGCAGCGTTCACGTTGATGCGGCGGATGTTCCCATTCCCCTCGCGAATCGCGTAGATTTTCCTCACGCAGTCGGCAATATACTGCGGGTTGTACTTTCGATGCTCACCAAAGACGATAATCGTCCTTTTGTGCCCCTGTCGAAGCATCGCGCGCACCTCCGCCTCGAGTTGCTCGTCCGAAAGGGTGTGTCGCACCTCCGCCGCATTTGAACGCCGAAACGCACAATACTTACAATCGTTTTGGCACAGATTCCCCACATATAGTGGCGCGAAAATAACGATACGATTCCCATAGACTTCTCGTTTGAGAGCTCGAGCGGTCTCGAAAATCGCTTCGCTCTGCGTCTCGGCACCCGCGATAAGTACGGCGGCTTCGGCAGGTGAGAGCGGCTCCTTGCTTCGGCTTTTCGCCAACACCTCGGCAAAACGACCGAGGTCGAATTTCGTGTTTTCCAACAACTCGTCGATGTTGGCTTCCTCAATAAAATCCACCGCGCTGCGGCTCAACTTCGAATGATCAAATAATAAAGGCATTGCTCCCTCTCCTGAAAAAATGCTGGAGTCGTCTAATTGTCGCGCCCGAATTATCGGCGACGATTAAAGTTCTCGGAAGTCCCAGCCCCCACCCCGATCGTTCTCCCCAACGCCAGAATGCGAGCTTTAAGTTTCGCGTCAAACACCTCCGCTTCCTCGCACGTGGAGGCTTTGGAGGGATAAATCTCGTAGAAACGACGATATTTGTCCGGGGTGAGGTTGGGCATAATCACGTTCGCGCCGCGCGAAAGTCCCAACTCGTGTCCGTGCTCTTTGTCGAGCGCCGCCAATGCCGTCGTGGACGGAATATTCGCGTAGGGACACGCCAAACGCGCCTCGGCAATCGTCCGCAGCGTCGCCCAAACGTCGTTCGGCACCTGCCCATCTGGCGCGGATTCCGCCACACTTCTACCCAACGGCGTGTGGGGATGAGGTAAAAAAGGTCCCACGCCAATCATGTCCAAATCAAGCTCCCGAAACATCTCAATGTCGCGCTCCCAATCGCTCCACGTCTGACCGGGCACGCCAACCATGATGCCCGACCCAACCTCAAAGCCGATTTCTCGCAAGGTGCCGAGCGCCTTCAATCGGTACGACAAACCGGGATGCCCAGGGTGCAAGTTGGCGAAAAGCTGAGGGTTGGAGGTCTCGAAACGCAACAAGTAGCGTTCCGCGCCCGCCTCGAACCACATTTTGTAATCGTCGCGCGGACGCTCGCCCAAGCTGAGGGTGATTGCCACGTTGGTCTCGCGCCGGATGGCGAGAAGGACGTCGCGCACCCAGTCGCTTGGCAAATGGTGTGCCGACTCGCCGCCTTGGAGGACGACCGTTCCGTACCCGAGACGCTCTGCCAGCCGTGCGCAAGGGAGAATCTCCTCGAGGCTCATGCGGTAGCGCTTCGCGAGCGAGTTTGGCGCGCGAATCCCGCAGTAGGTGCATTGCGCGGTGCAATAATTAGAAATCTCGATCAAACCACGCAGGTGGACGCAATCTCCCACGCAGGAGCGCCGAGTCGCGTCTGCCGCGCGCCAAAGTTCTTCAAATGATTGCGTCCCCATCTCGAGTCGCTCCTGGATTTTTTTGCAAAGTCAACTGTTTTAATTGGATTCTACCACAATTTGAGAGAAAAACAAGCCCCCAGAGTGAGGGCTTAAGAAAAAGGGGTGAAAAATTAGTGCGGGAGTTGGCTTAATTTTGTGGGGAAACTCACGCGCCCTCGGGGACATTCGGGGCGATGAAACATTGAAACGATCGTTGCGCAACGTCGATTTCCGCGTTCGTGTCGGCTAAAGGTCCGTCCAAGGCGGGATAAATATCGCGCGGAGTCGGGGCAAAAGTGTCGATAAACGACCTCCACGGCAGCGAGCGCAACGAGTTGGGGAAACGAAATTTGATCGTCTCGAGCCGATTGTTGAAGACGAAAAGGAGATGATGACTCCTCCTGAACTCCCCCTCCTCTGCCTCCAAAGGTGGGCAATGCTGCGTCGGAAGCTCCTGAATCGCTGAAAAAGGAGACGCAGAAGGTTCTCTTTGCGGGACTCGCCCTCGTTTTCGCTCGAAAGCATGGGGTGACGCATGGGG
>JAUNBK010000029.1:0-3009 GCA_030527105.1 Planctomycetia bacterium | reverse complement strand
GCCAGCTGCGTTTCGTCCGACGTGGGAGTGAGTGCCGACAAAAAACAAACGAGCGCAGAGTGGTTTTGGTTCCAATCGTATGGCGTCCCGTCGTCGCGAAACCAAGCGACGTCGAGGAATTTATTTTGAGGCGACACGACGGAACCCGAGAGAAATCGGCGTCTCCTCAAGCCTGGTTCCACACGCCGAAACGCCGTGAGCGCTTGAAAAAACCGCAGCAGTCCCTCATTTTTTCGCGTCAGACGCCAGTCGAACCACGAGATTTTATTATTTTGGCAATACGCATTATTGTTTCCCAACTGCGTTCTTCGGCATTCATCTCCCATGGTGATCATGGGCACGCCCTGGCTCAATAGGAGCGTCGCGAGGAAATTTTTCACCTGCCTTTCGCGCACTTCGAGGATTGCTTGATCGTGCGTGGGTCCCTCGACACCATAGTTGTAGGAATGATTGGCATTATCGCCATCCCGATTCATCTCTCCGTTTGCCTCGTTGTGTTTTTGATTATAAGAGACCAGATCGCTCAGCGTGAAGCCGTCGTGGGAAGTGATGAAATTGACGCTATGATACGGCGCGCGTCCTCCGGCTTTATAAAGATCGCTCGACCCAGCGAGCCGCGTTGCGAGGGCGTTCACGCTCCCATCGTCCCCGCGCCAAAATCGACGCACATCGTCGCGATACCGTCCGTTCCACTCCGCCCAACGAATGGAGCTAAAACTCCCAACTTGATACGCGCCCGACGCATCCCACGCCTCGGCAATGATTTTCGTGTCCGCAAGAAGTGGGTCCTCCGCAATCGACTCGACCACGGGCGGATTCGTGACCAATTTTCCATATCGATCTCGGCTCAGAATGGACGCCAAGTCGAAACGAAAACCATCGATGTGATAATTATGCACCCAATATCGAAGGCTGTTGAAGATCATTTCGCGCACGATGGGGTGATTCCCATTGATCGTGTTTCCGCAGCCGGAATAGTTTCTATAGTAGCGGAGGTCGTTTTCGAGCATGTAGTAGACGGAGTTCTCGAAACCCTTGAAAGAGAGTGTGGGGCCGCGCTCGTTCCCCTCTGCTGTGTGATTAAAAACGACGTCCAGAATCACTTCAATCCCGGCTTGGTGGAGTTGAGAAACCATCTCCTTAAACTCCCTCACGACCGCGCCGGGGGTGGAGTCTGCCGCATATTTTCGATGTGGCGCGAAAAAACAGACCGGGTCGTATCCCCAATAATTCGTGAGCCCTTTTTTTTGAGGAGGCGCGAAAGGGTCGCGATCCAAAAACTCATAGATAGGCATAAGTTCCACCGCCGTGATGCCCAACGACTTCAGGTATGGGATTTTCTCCACGACGCCGCGATACGTGCCCGGATACGCGCAATGGCTCGTCTCCGACCGAGTCAACCCCCCAACGTGCATTTCATAAATGATCGAGTCCGCAAGAGGATATCGCAAATGACGATCTCCCTTCCAATCGAAGCGATCGTCCGAGACGACACACTTTGGGGGAATCAACACGCCCTGCGAGAGGATATACTCTCCCGAGAGAGCCTTGGCGTACGGGTCGATGAGGCGTGCGTCACGATTGAATCGATGCCCTTTTTCGGGCGCGAAAGGACCATCCACCTGAATATGATACAAATCCCCCGATTTTTTCCCCGGGATGTAGACGCTCCAAACGTCTCCCCAGCGGTTTTTATTCGAGTAGAGGGAAAAAACTTCGGTCGGTTGAAGGGCTTCTGCCGAATCGTAAAATAGAATGCGCATCTCCCGCGCGTTTCGACTAAAAAAGAAAAATTGGACTCCATTCTCGTCTGGGATCGCTCCGTAGGGGAGGCGATAATCAAAACAAGGCTGCGAGGCGCCCGGGGCGGAGTCTTTGTACGCCGAGGGAAGATTGAGGGGGGTGATTTCGTCCCAACGATAAATTTTGCTTTTTCTCATCATCTTACTAAGGGAGGAGTGAAAAGAACCATAAAACGCCAAAAGTCGAATCGGCTCGATACGTAATTGTACGCACGGAACCAATTCGACCTTTCGAAAGTACGTCAGGCTTCTACCTAAAATCCATTTTTCCACGACTTTTCTACATCCGTGCAACGCAGCTCCAGCGGAGGACGGCTTGTTGAAACTTCGCGCATGGACTACAATATATATTTCGGCATTTTTCCCCCGGCGACTTCAACCACAGACCACGCAGCGAGGGAAAAAGACCAAAAATGCGCCACGACTACTCAGCAGTGAGAGCCGCTTGGTGGAAAATTTCATGGCAATCGTGGCAGTTTTGCGCCAGCTTATCATACGCCTTTTGAGCGGCATCTTTATCCTTCGCGTCGAGCGTGATGTATAAATCGTATGCATGATTTCGACCTTCGAGGCACAATTTCACCCATTCGTCCGCCTTGGATGGATCGTCGGTCTCGGCAACATTCGCGGTACTACCTTGGAAAATGGCAGCCAGCATAATCGCTTGTCCAGCCATCTCCTCGGTCTTGCGGAATCGACGCAAACCACTCTTGAGCTTGCCATCGACCAACGGAACCTGCTTCATCAACTCGGGCAGACTCGCAACGGGCGTCTCCCACGCAAGATTCTTGCTGTCGGTCGTTTTGGAGGCTTCCATCAGCTTGTCGTAATTCGCTTTGGCGGAGGCATAATCTTCGCTTGCTGCCAAAGTTCTCGCGGCATCAATGATATTCGTCGCGGCGAGTTTGTACGCATTCATCTGATCATGAAGACCCAACACTTGCGCGAAGACACACACGACGTTCGCCTCGCGAACCACCGCGCCTTTGTTTTCGTCAAACTCGCTCTCGTCTTCGAGACGCTTGCCAATGTTCTCAAGCAACTCCGTCATTTGAGCCTCGAGAACCGGAGCGGGAGCGTAAGCCGTTGCGCTCGTATCGGCAGGAGAGATAACTTCTGGAGCAGCCCCGGCAGCGGGTTCCACAGCAGGCGCGGCTTCTTCCGCAGGAGCTTCTTCAACGGCGGGTTCCTCAGCAGGCGCGGCTTC
>JAUNBK010000003.1:48848-99641 GCA_030527105.1 Planctomycetia bacterium | reverse complement strand
CTCGTTCTCCTTGAAAATTCCCGTTTTATGCGACGCTTTGCGAGCCGTGGTGCGTAGCTCCGACGGCGGACGGAACCGGAAATTCCAACGAGAAGTATTATAACACGCTGCGACCCTAACGCGAAGGATCGTAACGAACCTCGCAACTAAGATGATTGTAGCAAAAATTCACGTGGGAAACAAGTGGGGGAGGTGCTTTCTCATTTTGAATGAACTTTGACGAATATAAATTTGTACGGGGGGACTTGCAATTTTGTCGTGCTTGCCTTAAAATGCGTTTGTGTTGACCTTGCGTGGCAACATATGCTCGTCGTACTCTAACTCATCCTCGAAAATTCTAACCCGAAGTATCAGAGTACGATCTGCTTGAAAGAATGAAAGAATAATTGTATAAACACAAAGGACTCGATTTTATCATGGATAAATCCATTCTCAAACGATACGCGGAGTTGATCGTCCGCCGTGGATTAAACGTTCAAAAGGGGCAGGAAGTCATTGTCGTGGCGGACTTGGATCAGCCCGAGTTCATCGTGCAGTGCGTCGAGGAGTGCTATCGAGCGGGAGCGAAAAAAGTGCTCGTCGATTGGATGCACCAAAGAATCACAAAGCTCCATTATGAGTACCAAACCCTCGAGGCACTATCCTCTCTCGAGAAATGGCAGCTCGAAAAGTGGCAGTGGCAGGTCGACACGCTCCCTTGCAAACTCTACATCGAATCCGAGAATCCAGATGGTCTCTCTGGCATCGATCAGGGGAAAGTCTCCTCCGCACGACAAAATTGGTTCCCGCTCGTGAAGCCGTTTCGGGATAAGATGGAAAATCAATACCAATGGTGCATCGCTGCCGTGCCGGGGAAAGCGTGGGCGAAAAAGGTCTTTCCCCAACTCGCGGAAGACGCTGCCGTCGAGGCACTTTGGGAAGCGATTCTCGCCACAAGTCGCGCGTTGGAGGGGGACCCTCTCCAAAATTGGGACGTGCATAATCAAAACTTGAAACGTCGTTATGAGTACTTAAACTCGCTGCATCTGCGCTCGCTCCACTACTCGAGCAAAAATGGAACCGACTTTTCCTTGGGACTGATCGAAGGTGGTCGATTTCTCGGCGGAGGAGACACCACTTTGAACGGCAACTTTTTCAACCCCAACATTCCGTCCGAAGAAATCTTCACCTCTCCCATGGCAGGCGAGGCGGAAGGAATCGTCTACGCGACCAAACCACTCTCGTATCAGGGTGAGTTGATCGAGGATTTTTGGGTGCGATTCGAAAACGGTCGCGCCACGGAAGTCGGAGCGAAAAAAGGGGTCGAACTCCTCCAGAAAATGATCTCCATGGACGAGGGAGCAGCAAAACTCGGCGAGTGCGCGCTCATCCCGTTTGATTCGCCCATTAATAACACCGGGCTTCTCTTCTTCAACACCCTTTTTGACGAAAATGCAAGCTGCCACCTGGCGCTTGGGCACGGATTCTCCAACACGTTGGAGGGGTTCGAAAACCTGACGACAGAAGAGTGCTACGCCCGAGGGATCAACGATTCCATGATTCACGTCGATTTCATGATTGGCTCGCGCGACCTCTCCATCCGTGGGACGACTCGCGACGGCAAGGAAGTTCTGATTTTCCAAGACGGCAACTGGGTTTTATAATACTTCGTGTTAAAATTTCCGATTCCGTCCGCCGTTGGAGCTACGCACCACGGCTCGCAAAGCGTCGCGAAAAACGGGAATTTAAAGGAGAACGAGTATATAATACTTCGTGTTAAAATTCCCGATTCCGTCCGCCGTTGGAGCTTCGCACCATGGCACCCCACTTTTTCCCCGCCCTGCCCCATACGAGATATGTCTTAAAAAACGATCAGACAGGCGACAACGCCTTTTCCCACGAGGCGTTGTCACTACATCTTGTATAATCTCACCGTAAGAGACCAACTCTATGTTATCGTTATGCGCGATCACGATATGAACGAGAGTATGATTCCCAATGATATTGCCTTCTCTAAATAGAGGATTTCGGAAAAAATTTTCGTGTTTTCTTTAAAAAAAGTGCTTTGCCTTATTGCATGATTGAAAAAATTTTGTATACTATATATAGAACAACACATTAACCCCAAAGAGGAGTCTATTTATGAACGAAAAGAATCCCGATCCTCATCAAGAGCGATCACTCCCAATTCCCCAAAACCCCAAGAAAAGGCTATTCGAAAGCACTGCCACGAAAAACGACCTGATTCAGGCTGTTGCCGACACGGTTGAATGTTGCCACGCCCCTCTGGTCGTGCAGAAAGTGTTGGACGCGCTCGTGGAGCTGATTTTGACGAAAGGTCGTGTTGAGATTCGTGACTTTGGCGTCTTCGAGGTTCAGCTGCGAGAAGAACGGCGCACGATTAATCCTCGCAATCACGAAATAACAATCACGCCCGCGAAAGCTGTTGTGGTTTATCGTCCAGGGAAAAAGCTGCGCGAGGCGGTACAAAGTCGTCTCACGAATTTGTCCCCTAAGGATTAATCTCAACGCGACTCATCTCTCATCGTGGCACAAAATTACGTCACCGCGAGATCAATCTGCATAGAAAGTCTGGCGCGGAGAGGGTATTCTCTGCGCTGAATTTCGTCGTCTGCCCATATTGCCCTGTTTCTATTATAGGAATTTCCTCTCTATCTTTGGAGAAATTTTCTGACTTTTCCCCAAAAATCGAGAAAAAACCCTTTCCAAAATACGACTTCTCGTGTATCCTTATGGAAGTTCTCTCCTTACGAGAGGAACGGCGATAGATTGCGCTCCAATTTACACCCGAGAAGAGCCAAATTCGACACTTGTATAACATTTGCGTTGAAATTTCCGGTTCCGTCTCCGCCGTCACAACGATGCACAACGACGCACAACGACTCGCAACGACTCGCAAAGAGTCGCGCAGGACGACGAGTATAAAGAACATGAATATAGGCGCAGCGTCTGTCGATAATTGTCATTTGGAGTCGAAAGGAAGCGGAGTATGACCACTAATTCAAACGAGAAAAAGCCATTTCTAAACGCCCCTCTACGCTGGGGGATTCTCATTTTGCTTCTCTTTCTTTTCGTGGCACTCGTTTTTGGCGCAATGCAGGCGCGCAAAACGAGCAACAATCGCGTCTTGGATTGGTTCCCCGATTCCTTCTGGGAAACGAGAAAACTTTTGGTGTATGGTGCCCATTTTGGCGCAAACGAACTCCTCATGATTAGTTGGGACGGTCTAACTCCAGATGACCCAATTCAGGACGAAGTGGCGGCGGAGATGATGAAGCCTGCCCAATTTGACGACATGGCGGAGCCGATCGTTATGTTCGATTCCGTCGCAACGACGCGCCAGATGCTGCCGCTTCTCGAGGAGCGTATTCAAGCGATGTACGACGCGCAAAATATCACTCCTCCACGCCCCGCAAGAGAAATCGCGAAAGCGCGTTTGGACGGCTGGCTCCTGGCGCGAAATCCCGATCAGGGAGGGATTATTGCCGTGGCGTCACGCGAGGGGGGAAAACATCGTGCCAAGCTCCTCGAAAAAGTTTATAACGACACTATGCGTGTGACGGGTCTCTCCCACAAACAAATCCGTATTGCTGGTCCCACGTGCGACAGCGTGGCGATCGACGAAGCGAGTGCCGAGTCGCAAAGGACGCTGCTGCCCATTTTTGGTGTGTTGTGTCTTGGTCTTCTTGCGCTCTGCCTGCGGAATTGGATTTTTGTTTTCACGGTGTTTGCGATTTCGCTCATGAACCAAGAGTTGGGTCCCGCGCTCATTTATTATCTCGGCGGAAATATGGATTCCATCTCGCTTTTGATTTCTGCGCTCGTCTTTGTGCTCTCAATCGAGTGTGGAATCCACTTGGCAAACTACTATCGAGACGCGCTTGCGGAGGGCGAAGAAGGTGCCGTCTGGCGCACCATTCGGATGGGTTGGCTCCCTTGCTTCCTCGCCACTTTCACGACCGTCCTCGGGATGGGGTCGCTCGCGATCAGCAAAGTGAAACCGATTCAAAACTTCGGCATCTACTCCTCCATGTCGTTGTCCATCGGAATCGTGCTTCTCTTCCTTTATTTGGCGGCGTTTTGGGAAAATTGGTCGCCGTTTCGATATATTTTCCCGGGGTTGAAGCGAAAAAAGAGCGTCGACCTCTCGCAAGTTGAGGGTGGGGAGAACACCTTCGCAACGAAAGTTTGGACGCGTCTCGCGTTTGTGATTTCGAAATCGTACGCGCTCATTATCTTCGTGGCGCTTGCGCTCCTCGTCGTTTTTTCGACGTTCATCGCTAATTTGAAGACCAGCATCACCCTCCACGGCATGTTGCCCGAGTCGAACGAAGTGATTCAGGATTATAATTATCTCGAGGAACGCTTCGGTGGGTTGGTATCCATTGAAACTCTTATTCGGATTCCCAATCGGTGGAACGAAAAAAGGTCGATGCAGGAACAATGCGAGCTGATCGGAGAAATCGAACGGGAGTTGAGAAAAATCGACGGAATCGACGGGAGTATGTCCATTTTGACATTCTTGCCCGATCTGCCAGAACGCGCTGGTGGGTTTCGAAATCTCGCGGTTCAAGCGAACATTAATGCCCAACTAGAAAAGAATATGGACATTTTGAAGGAGACGTCCTTCTTCTACGAGAGACCCGAGGACAACGTTTGGCGCATTAGTCTTCGAGTTCGGGCTGGCTTGGATCAAGATTACGAAACGCTCTTGGAAAATATCGAGCTTCAAGCGTATCGCGCGATTCGAAAAGCTGGTGCGCAATACATTATTTTGGACGATATGCTTCAGGTCGCACCCTACTTGAAAAAAGCGCAAATGTGGGTGGGAGACGATTCTCTCGTGGAAGGGAATCTGTCTTTCTACAACGTCTCGGTGGACGTCTGCGGCGCCGTCCCGCTCGTGTTCAAAGCCCAGAACCAACTCCTAAAAGACCTTATCGACAGCTTCATCATGGCGTTCGGATTGATTACGATCACCCTCATTCTCCTCCTGCGTGGAATTCCTGCGGGGCTGATCTCCATGCTGCCGAACATTTTGCCAAGCATCATCGTTTTTGGGACACTGGCGCTTCTGGAGATCAAAATCGACATTGGCTCCATGATGACGGCAAGCGTCGCGTTGGGAATCACGGTGGACGGAACGCTCCACTTGCTCACGTGGTTCAAGCGCGGCGTAGCTCTCGGCTACAATCGCAAAGACGCTGTGATTTATGCCTACGCCCACTGCGCCCAAGCGATGCTCCAGACGGCATTCATATGCAGTTTCGCGTTCCTCGTCTTCTCGATCAGCGGCTTCGTGCCCGTCGCGCGCTTCGCTTGGATGTTGTGCATCCTCCTTTTCGTCGCGGTGGCAGTCGATTTGCTACTCACACCCGCGCTCCTTATAAGTCCGCTCGGCAAGGTGTTTGTCCATCGCCCCACACCGGAACCAAACGCTGCGCAAAGTGAGACGGCGGAACCCTCTGACCGTTCGGAGTCCTCAGAAACCAGTGCTTCGTCCTTCTTATAAACCGGGGCAAATGAATTTTAGTTTAATTCTGGCATCCCAGGTTTTGAACTGCCAATCGACAGGCTTGGGTTCGGCGTTGCGCGAGGCGCTCCACGCAGCGAGGGCGGCGCGGAGGGTGGGGAGGTCGGGGAAACGGCGTGTGGCGGAGGTCGATTTGAGTGCATAATTTACGGTCTTTCGCGGCGGGGAAAGTGTCGTAAAAGGAGCCGTAAAGGTGCGTGTTGAGGTTGTCGTAAACCAGCGTGATGCACTCGGCGTTCGGGAAAAATTCCAAGATGAAATCGACCTCTTCCGCCCGGTCTTTTTTCGTACAACGTTCGCGAACGTCGTCCAAAAGCTGGATCGGCTGTTCGTCCATGCAAATCACGCGAAAACGCAGATCAAGCGGTTTTTTTGTACGTTTCTAAAACCTCCTCCATCGCGGCAGCAAACGCTCCGTTGGAGTTCGGCGAAATGACCCAATATTGGATTTTTCCTGCACTCAACTTTGTTTTTAAAGTTTGTAAAGCGTCTGCCGCCCCACGCTCTCGACGATTCCCAGCTCGCCGAGGCGCAGCTCGACGATTCTCGCTTCCTGATCGCCGTCCGGAACCCGTCCACGTGGCTTTCGAAGCAACCCATCCATCGTTTTTTGCAGCCCGCGCTGGACAAAATGCTCGCGCACGACCGCAACGCACGCCGTCGTGCACCCGACCAACGCCGTTTTTTCCGCGTCCGTCAGTTTCACAATGTTTTTTTCATAAAAGTTCTCCTCCGTACAATATAATATATCGGCAACTTTTCTTGAAAAATACGGGGGATTATGAAATGGACGTAGCAGTAGTGTTTATAAAATTGATACAACAGTAGGCGGATCGAGAGGATGCGGAATTTGAAACACGCCCTCTCCCGGCGGATAAAGGAGGCAAATCCAAACCGAGAGAAAGGCGTGACAAAAAACTATTGGTTGGCGAAACTACTGGTGCTTGCGCATGAAGTCGTTCATAAATTGCGCAAGTCGTTCCACGCCCTCAATCGGCATGGCGTTGTAGATCGACGCGCGGAAGCCGCCAACACTGCGGTGCCCCTTGAGCGAAACGAGACCCGCGTCTTTCGCCCCTGCGATAAACTCCGCATCCAAGTCGGCAGTCGCCATCTTGAACGGAACGTTCATGATCGAACGGCAGTCCTTCTGCGCATGACCAAGGTAGAAGCCGTTCGACGCGTCAATAACGTCGTACAGGAGCGCCGCTTTCTTCTGGTTGATCGCGTACATCTTGTCCATCCCGCCGACGACATTGAGCATCCAATCCGTCACCAACTTGAAAATATAGATCGCGAAGCAGGGAGGAGTGTTGAGCATCGACTGCGCCTCAGCCATCTTTTTGTAGCTCAAAACGCTAATGAGATTGTCTGGCGACGCCTCCACCAAATCTTCCCGCATGACGACAATGGTGACGCCCGCCGGTCCGCAGTTCTTTTGCGCGCACGCATAAACGCAACCGTACTTCGAAATGTCGAGCGGCTTGTACATGAACTCACTCGACGCGTCGCAAATGAGCGGCACACCATTCGTCTCCGGCTCGCTCGGGAACTGAACGCCCTGAATCGTTTCGTTCGAGGTATAATAGACATAAGCCGCGTTCGGGTCGAGGTTGATTTCCTCTGGCTGAGGGAGTTTGCTGAAATTCTCCGCGCTTCCGTCCCACGCGCAACGGACGGAGCCTTGCGTTTTGGCTTCGGACATTGCTTTTTTGCTCCAAGTTCCCGTAACGATGTAGTCCGCCGACTTGTTGCCGAGGAGATTCATGGGGAGCATTCCGAATTGCAGCGACGCGCCGCCTTGGAGGAACAACACCTTGTAGTTATCCGGGATATTCATGAGTTTGCGAAGATTCGCCTCGGCAGCGTCGATAATCGCTTGGAAGTCCTTGGAACGATGACTGATTTCAAGAACCGAAATGCCGACGCCGGGGAGGGCGAGCAAGTCCCGCTGAGCTTCTTCCAAAACCTCAAGGGGCAAAACCGCCGGACCGGCAGAAAAATTAAAAACTCGTTCCTGCATAGGACTCTCCTTTCAATACGTACCCATCGTACTTTATACTGGCGCTCAAATGAATTTGAGTTTTCACAAAAATGTGAGGAGCCGTGGTGCGCCGATCCAACGGCGGAAAGCGCGATGGAATTCCAACGTGAAGTCTCACAACTTTCAACGTCCACTACGGAGCCACTGCGGCACTTGAAAAACACAAGGCATATTTTACCACATTTTTCCGTTTTGTCCAGTGGGATCGGTCGAATTTTTGTCCTTCTGTATTGACGAAACCTGGACTTCTGCTATAATGGACGCAGTGAGGTTTGACGTTGTGTCATCATAACAACCGCTTGGTGCGATCGGAGGGTATTTCAATGGCGATAATCGTAACGTGTCCGGGGTGTCGAAAAAGTTTCAGCGTTCGTGACGAATTTGGTGGACGGACGGGACCTTGCCCAAAGTGCAAGACGATGATCACCATCCCCAAAGCAGGAGAAAAGGTCAAAGTCCATGGTGGAGAGGCGTTCGCGTCTGGGGGGAAGGACGAAAAAGGCAGGCTCGTCCTCAAGCCAATCAAGAGGCGTGAGAACAAAATCAACCTCAGAAACGCCACCATTGTCGTGGCAAGCACCCTCGCTCTCTTTCTTGTGACGTGGATACTGGGCACCATTTCCCCAAAAAACACCATCCTCGCTTACGTCGGCTTGATCCTCGTCACGCCCCCGCTCGTTTATGCTCCGTACTTCTTCCTGAAGGACGCGGAGGCAATCGAGAACCTCGAGGGGCGAGAGCTTATCAATCGAGTCGCCCTCTGCTCCGCTTTTTACCTGTTTCTTTGGGGAGGATTCTCGCTTGTCGCTTGGTACACGACGGCTGCGTTTGGGGGGGAGTTATACATCTGGGCGCTTGCTGCCGCGCCGTTTTTGTTCGTTGGAGCGTTGTTAGGTTCGAATTGTTTCAACCTGGAGTTTGAGGACGGCGCGATCCACTTCGCGTTCTACCTTTTCTTCACGGTGGCGCTTCGCTACCTTCTAGGCTTCGCGTTCGAGGCAGGAACTTGGGTCTCCAACGCCGCCGCAAGTGGCATCCCTCTCGACCCACGAATGTAGCCGCATCGGTTGCGGAGCGTGCCTTCGTTTTCGTGGCGCACTCCGCGACGTTTTGCGAGCTTCCTACCTCATCATCTATCAACTCTACTGCGGAAATTCTGCATCATACTCATTCTCCATTAAAATTCCCGTTTTACACGACGCTTTGCGAGCTGTGGCGTGTACCTCCGACGGCAGGCGGATCCGGAAATTCAATCGCAAAGGTTATAACAGCACTAACCCTCTTCTCTCTGCATGTCGTCACTCATGCCCCCTGCGAGAAGTCCCGTGCGCGAAGGGTGTTGGAGCTTGCGAATCGCTTTTCCCTCGATCTGCCTCACTCTCTCACGTGTGACGTCCAAAAACGTCCCAACTTCCTCGAGGGTATAAAGGCGACCGTTCGCAAGACCATAGCGGAGGCGAATGACCTCTCGCTCTCGGTAGGTCAAGTCGTACAACAACTCGTTGAGTTGCTCCCTCACGCTCTCACAATGAACGTTTTCAATGGGAGTTCTCTCTCGCTGATCCTCAATAAAATCACCTATGGTGCTGTTTTCGTCACGATTCACTGGCTGGTCAAGCGAAATGAGCGCACGACTCATCTGCATCACCGTGGCGGCTTCCTTCCACCGAATGCCCGAGGAGCGAATGATTTCCTCCATCGTCGGCTCTCGACCTGCTTGTTGGAGGAGATTTTGTCGCGCCTCTCGCACCTTGCGCATTGCCGTGACAACGTGGAGCGGAACACGAATTGTTCTCGCCTGATTGGCTACCGCCCGCGCGATTGCTTGGCGGATCCACCACGTCGCGTACGTCGAAAAACGAAAGCCCTTGCGAAACTGGAACTTGTCCGCAGCCCGCAACAACCCCGTGTTTCCCTCTTGAATAAGATCAATGAGGGCAAGCCCCTTATTTTGGTAATTCTTCGCAATAGAAACGACAAGTCGAAGATTGCCGGCGGAGAGATTCCGCATTGCCGCCTCGTACTGTTTTTTGTGGAGAGTCACCTCCGTCATAAATCTTTGCAACGAGGCTGGTGTCTCAAACGTCAGTCTCCTCAAATGCAGCAACCGCCTTAACGCACGCCTGGAGGCATACTTCATCTCGGAATTGCCCCGCACTCGCTCAAGCTCGCGATGAAGTGAGAGCATTTCTTCCTGAATGTTGCTGAGTGAATCATAAATCCCACGAATCACGGGCATTTGAAAGTTTATCTCATGGAGAAGAATAGCACACTTTTGACACCGACGCCGAATTCTCTTCCTCGCGTCGCTCCGGACGTGGGAGGGAATAGAAGATCCAAAAGCACTCGAATAATCTTCCCTATTCTGCGCCATCAGTACACGAAGAGTCTGGATATTTTGGGAGATGATCTGCCCCGCTCGTTCTTTTTGACGAACGTTCGAGATCGAGACGTTGACCGTGCACTCCATTCGTCGCTTTTTTTCGCACAAGTCATTTATCATGCAGACGCATTGCTCAATCGCGAGAGGATTTGACAAAAGACACAACATCAGCCTTTGGCGCGCCTTATCAATGCGTTGTGCAATCTTCGCCTCCTCCTCTTGAGACAACATGGGGAACTCGCCCATTTGCGAAAGATAAACGAAAACAGGGTCCTCCTCCGCCAACGTTTCCACAGGAGAAGAACTCACTTCCTCCACCGAACCATCCGTCTCCAAGCAGGAGGAGAGCGCATGACGAAAATCGCAATTTGGAGCACCCCACTCCACACCTACCGATGCGTTCCTATCCTGAAACAGGTCGCCACCTGAGTACAAATCCTCTTCAAGATAAAGGTATTTCATCCTTCCACCGCTCGATATCGCTCTCTCGCCCCACGAACAATAAACACCGCACCGACAAACACTACGTTCGTAAAGTAACGCTAATTCTATCTAATCCTAATATACACCACAAATTCACTAATGTCAAAAAAACTTAAGAGATAAACGTTTTTTTGGGCGAAAAAAAAGCATTTCAGTCGGCATATGCAGATTAAAACGATTTTAACGCCATGTTTCCCCTTGCTTTCGTCTCCTAGGATAAGTATATCGGTTTTTTCACTGGAAAAACTAACGTTGCTTCAGGAGTTCAAACATTTTTCCCCTTGATTATTACTCCCAAAACGTAAAATTTAACGGTTGATGCAACTTTCGGGATTATTGTTCATGACTCTTCAATCCAAAACGCGTATGGATTCTACGCACATTAAACTCCTTTCGTTTGGAAAAAAAAACCTCAATTTGGTCAAATTTCCTATTTTCACCCTTGCATTTTTTTTAATTTGGGGATAAGATATAGCGGGTTTTATAATGCCTCGCGTTGAAATTTCCGGTTCCGTCCGCCGTTGGAGCTTGCGCACCACGGCTCGCAAAACGTCGCGCAAAACGGAAATTTTAAACGACGATGAGTATAAAGGAGAACGAGTATATATGCCACTTCCACACGATTACGAGAAAAAAATGACAAATCCAACCAAATACCTCATCGCCATCGCATCCTACAACGAAATCGAAAACATCCCCTTGCTGGTAGAAACCATTTTCAACGAGACGGACGCGTTCGCAACCTCAGACAATTTATCCTTCGATATCTTGGTTGTCGACGACAACTCGCCCGACGGCACCGGGAACTGGTGCGACGCCAACTCGGCACGATTCCCCCGCCTAAAGTGCTTGCATCGCGCGGAGAGAAAAGGACTCGGAACCGCCGTGATCGAGGCGCTCCAATACGCGATTCAGAACGATTACGACCGCGTCATAAACATGGATGGCGATTTTAGCCACCATCCTCGTTACCTTCGAGCCCTCTCAGGCGACGGGCGCGCCTCAGAGTCTCGACTTGCAGACGTCGTCATTGGTTCACGCTACGTATCGGGCGGCGGTGTCAAAGGCTGGTCGTGGAGACGGCACTTTATGAGCAGCGCGATCAATCTCCTTGCACGAACATTGCTCGGTCTGCACGTGCGTGACCTCAGCGGATCCTTCCGAAACTACTCCGTCCCAGCGCTTCGGAAACTGGATTTTTCCAAATTTCAATCGCGTGGCTACTCCTTTTTCGAGGAGATTCTCTGGCGCTTAAAGCTAGTCGGCGCAGATTTCGAGGAGATTCCCATCATTTTTGAAGATCGGCAGCGTGGCAAGTCCAAAATCAACCTTTTCGAGAGTCTCCGCGCGGTTTGGACGCTCTTCTCCCTCCGGCGTTAGTCCAACACTCCCCCTTAAGAACAACTTTCAATACCGCGTGCGTCATTTTCCACGAGAGCAAAGGGCAGACTCATCCCCACGCGGTTCCACAACTCCCACAATTCCAACGATTGACGCTCGCCAAGTCGTTGGAACCATCGGAATCGTAGGAATCGTAGGAATCGCCAGTATCGCAGTTCAAAGTGTCCGCATCGCGACACTTCAGCAGGTATCGATCCTAGAAAATATACCGGTTGACGACGTTTTCGTACAACTCTTGATTTCCACTTTGAGTCTCATCGACGTCCCCCTTAGCGAGCATATACGCCTCGAGAGTCTTGAAATTCTGCGTCCCCTTCTCGATTTCCGCGCCGATGCCAGAATCCCAAGAAGCGTAGCGTTTTGCAACCATGTCCGCCAACTCTCCGGTTTTTCTGATTTCCGCAGCGATCTTCAACCCCTTCGCGAAGGCATCCATTCCACCGATGTGAGCGTAGAAGAGATCGATCGGCTCGAAACTTTCGCGTCGCACTTTGGCGTCGAAATTGAGACCGCCGGTCGTGAAACCACCATATTTCATAAGCGTGAGCATGATTTTCGTCGTCATATAAATGTCGGTGGGGAATTGATCCGTGTCCCACCCGAGAAGCATGTCGCCGGAGTTCGCATCAATGGAACCGAGGAAACCTTGCATGCCTGCGTACTCCAATTCGTGCTCGACGGAGTGCCCCGCCAGCGTGGCGTGGTTCGTTTCGATGTTCATTTTCACGTAGTCCTGGAGACCATACGCGCGGAGGAAATTGACACATGCAGCCGTGTCGAAATCGTACTGGTGCTTCGTCGGCTCCTTTGGTTTCGGCTCAAAATAGAATTGACCTTTGAAGCCAATTTCTTTCGCGTAGTCGACCGCCATGTGCATAAACGCAGCGAGATGATCCATTTCACGCTTCATGTCGGTGTTCCAGAGACACATATATCCTTCACGCCCGCCCCAGAAGGTGTAGCCCTGTCCACCGAGTTCGAGAGTGACTTCGAGCGCCTTTTTGACCTGCGCGGCAGCATACGCGAACGAATCCGCGTGGCACGAAGTCGCGGCACCATGGACGAAACGAGGGTTGCCAAAGAGATTGGCGGTTCCCCAAAGAAGTTTAATCCCCGTTCGTTCCTGTTCCTCTTTGAAAACTTTAACGACGTCATCGAGATTTTTGTTGGTCTGCGCCAGAGAATCCCCCTCAGGAGCGACATCGCGGTCGTGGAAGCA
This sequence comes from Planctomycetia bacterium, assembly GCA_030527105.1. Taxonomy (GTDB): domain Bacteria; phylum Planctomycetota; class Planctomycetia; order Pirellulales; family Thermoguttaceae; genus RGIG3701. The sequence continues at coordinate 86,578 of JAUNBK010000003.1, read as the reverse complement.
ATAAAACGGCATCTGCATTTTTTCGCAAAAGTCGAAGAATATCCGGACGCGATTGCACGCATTCTCGACATTATCGACGGGACCTTCCCACGGACGCTTCATCGTTCCGACGCCGAAGGGATCCGCACCAGAACCACGCATCGTGTGCCAATACGCAGCGCTGAAGCGAAGATGATCACGCATCGATTTCCCTTCCACAAGCTCGCTCGGATTATAGTGCCGAAACGCAAGCGGATTGCGACTCTCGGGCCCCTCGTACTCGACGCGACAGATATCTTGGATAGACTTCATACGGTATGCTCTCCTTTTAAACGGAAATTTGGGATTTGGAAATGAATAACACACGCATTGTAGCACACCTCTCGCAAAAAGTAAAGGGCGGGGAGATTTTTTTTCTCGTTCTGGCAGGAAAAAATCGTGAACTTTTGGCATCTTTGAAGAAAAAACTTTGTGCATATTGGCTATTTTTCTCAAACCTTTTCTTTTCACCTTTTTTTCGCGAAAAAGATCTACTTTTTTTCTTTTTTTTCGATATTTTCTCTAAAAAAGCTCAAGTTTGGACTTTCGCACAATTAGACTTTTCGCTATAATCACTCCAAACCATTACGGCAGGCTGCTCGTTTCGGCGGGCTTCATATTAACCTTTACCATGAGGGTATTCATGAAAATAACATCCATTTTCCAAGCAAAGAAAAAGAACACTCGCAAAAACAACCTTATCCAGCGAGGATTGCGTCTCGAATCGCTGGAACAGCGCCAGATGCTCACAGCGGTCATTGCGTCGTCTCCCGAAAACTTGATGCAGGACGAGATTCTCGACGCGCCTGCGATTATTCAAGTCACAACGGAATATGACATTGTAGACGATGCAGACGGTCTCACTTCACTCCGCGAAGCCGTAACAATGGCTCAAGATGGGGACATCATTCAATTCGGACAGAGCGAATATGGCTACGATATTCGCGACGTCACTCTCTCCAGCAGTCTCGTGACGACGGAAGATATCACGATTCAGGGGACAAACGTGTCGATCACAATCTACGACGCAGAGGGCACCTTGGAACTGAGCGGCTTCCACTTCGAGGGCGTCGGCATCCGATCCTTTGCTTCAACGGACGTTATTCTGAGCAACAGCACATTCTCGGGAGAGTATGCCTACAGTGTCGTTGAGAATTATGGCAGCTTCATGACGCTCAACGGCGTGGAAATCTCGGGCGTTGAGTTCTTGCAAGAGATTGAAGATACTTTTGAGGACGGGAACTATGAGGACTATGCCGAGGTGACGTCGGGAACCGCCTCCATTATCGTGAATATGTACGACTCTTCCATGTCGATTAACGACGTGACGATTGTCGACAACTCGATGGAAGCGAATGCCGATCGCGTCGACGCGTGGGTCGATTTCATTGCCATCACGAACTTCGGCGAGCTGGAGATTGATTGTTTGACGATTGGTGAGAACGAAGTTCTCGGAACGTCGAATCGTGGCGATATTGACGTCACTTTCACGGGTATTTTCCATGCGGGTTCCTCTCTCGACGCCAAAAATCTCCTGATTTATGGCAACTCAGCAGACGCGGTCACGACCGACGCGCGATTCGAAACCGTTGCCGCGAAGACCACGCAGGTCGTTTCCATTGATACTCAGCTTAAGGACGTCGATATTACGAACTCCACGCTCTTGGAAAATTTCCAAGGCTATCGTGCCGATTTTTATATTACCAACAGCATTTATCTCGCGGAAGGAAATTATCTCGACCGCGGATTCATCATTGGCGAAAGCAACCTCGAAGTTTCCTCCGAGGACTTGAGCGGCATCTTCGCCTTCTACAATTCAGAAACCGGATTGTTCGACAACAGGGATTATCGCATTTGGGCAAACGCGAGCGTCGTCGATGCGGGCAATAATCAATACGCTTCCGCCGAAGGCAGCGACCTGTTGGGCAATGATCGAATCGCTGGCGGTACGGTGGATATTGGCGCGGTGGAATCTCAAGCGTATAAACTCACTATTTCCGGTGCGGACGCCTACACTGCCGACGGAACCGCGGCTCTCAACACGATCGTTTTTGAATGGGACGATGTGGACGCCCCAACGAGCTACGTGCTACGTTATTATACCGGAACCGAGGAACTGAGCGAGGTCGCGGACGAAGATTGGACGTACGTTCGAGAAGGTTTCATCGTTTCTGGCGGCACCGTTTCCTTCACACTCACGGGGTTGGAGCAGGGAACTTGGGCGGGCTTCCAAGTTATGGCGGTTGGCGACAACATCGAAACAACGGATTCCGACTGGAGCGCGATCGCTTCGGCGCAAACCGAGTCCATCCAGCAGTGGGCTGCGCCGGGCGAATTGGTCGCTTCGCTCAAAGACGTCAACGTAATCGACTTGGCATGGTATCGCGTTCCCAACGCGCCGGGATATTCTGTCGAATATCGCGTCAAAGTGGAAGAGGGAGAAACCGAAAATCCCTGGACGCAAGCCGACGAGGAAGATTTCTCCTACGAGCAATTTGGTGGCTTCGTTTTAGGCAATCTTGCTTACGACACGATGTACGAATTCCGCGTCAAGGTCGTGGCAGACGAGAACACGCTCTGGTCGGATTCCGAGTGGGTGTATGCCGAGAAGAAAACGGGGATTCAGCTTTCGCCCGTTGTTATCACCCAAAACGACGCGACAGGAACCAGCGTCTCCATCTCTTGGACGGACGAGACGAACGACCCCGACAAGGTCTCTGGCTACGCAGTTGAGTATTCCGAGGATGGGGTTAATTGGACGCCTGTTCTCGAGGAAAACATTTCTGGCACGTCGGCGACCATCGACGGGCTTAACGCTGGGACGGATTATTTTGTGCGCGTTAAAGCGTTGGGGGTCGCGCGTGTCTCTGCTGATTCCGAGTGGGCGGTCGACGAGAATGTCTCGACCAAACCTCAAATTGCTGCTCCGCAAATCTCCGCCGAAGCGACGGGTGCCACGACAATCAGCGTGCAGTGGAGTGCGGTCGAGAATGCGACGGGATACGTCCTTGATTACTCCGTAGCAGAGGACGAACTCTGGAGCAGTGCGAATGTCGTCGTGACACCTCCCGCAGAGGGTGAGACAACGTGGACGGCAAGCATCACGGGTCTCACTCCCGAAATGACCTACAACATTCGCGTCGTCGCGCAGGGGAGCGAAGACTATATCGATTCCACCCCCGCAACGGCAAAAGCGACGACGTGGGCGAAACTTTCCACCCCTACGCTTTCCATCGTCGAGAAAACGACCTGCGAGATCGAAGTTTCGTGGGCGGAATCGCTCGGTGCCGCAGGATACGAAGTTCAGTACAGCCTGACGGAGCCGACGGATGGAACCACGTGGACCGAATTGACGATCAGTGGAGACGGACTCTCCGCGATGTTTGTCGAATCGCCCGACGTGCCGGCGAGCCAAGCTGTCTGGTTCCGCATCCGTTCATTGGGAGCGGACGGCATTTCGGAAACTTCCGACTGGAGCGCTCCCATCAGTGGCGCGACGCTTGAGAAACTCGTCTGGGGCGAGAATGCAGCCACCGCAACGGCTACGGGCACGACGACCATTTTGGTGGAGTGGGCTGCCGTCGAGGGTGCCTCAGGATATCAAGTTTCCTATCAAACAGGAAACGAAAACCCCGTGACGACGAATTTCGACGCGAACGTTTTGAGCAACACGTTCTCTGGCTTGGAAGAAGGAACGCTCTACAACTTCTACGTCACGGCACTCGGAGCAGACGACGTTTCGGCAGACTCCGACCCCGCAGAGGCGAGCGCGACGACATGGGTTCAACTTCCCGCCCCCACGCTCACGGCTGGCGACCGCACGACCGCTTCGGTCTCCGTCCTCTGGGGCGAAATTGCGGGCGCAAATGGCTATCAATTGGAGTACAAAACCTCCGAAGATGGCGACTGGCTCCCACTCACTCCTAACGAAGGGGAACTCTCCGGAACTTTCAGCGAGGCGGAAGACGTGCCGCAGAGCGCTACGGTTTGGTTCCGAGTCAAAGCTCTCGGCGTGGACGGCACCTCGGTAGCTTCCGAATATAGCGACGTTTTGGGCGTGGCAACGCTTGAGAAACTCGTCGTCGACACGACAAGCGTCTCGGCAGTGGCGACAAGCGCTACGACGATCGACGTCACGTGGAGTGCGGTCGAGGGCGCGACCGGGTACGAAGTCAAGTACCAAGTCGGAGAAAATTGGGTTTCGACGGGCGTCACGCTCTCCGATGTGACGACTGCCGCGACGATTAGCGGGTTGAACCCCGACACGACATACAACATCAGCGTCATTGCGACGGGAGACGGCGTCACGACGGTCGATTCCGAACCGGCTCTCACGAGCGCGACGACGTGGGTGAAACTCACTGCGCCAGAACTGAGCGTTTCGGAACGCACGGCAGTTTCCGTCACCGTGACTTGGGAAGCAACCGAGGGCGCGAGCGGGTACGAACTCCAGTATAAGACCTCGGAAGAGGGCGACTGGGTTGATGTCACGCTCAACTCCGACGGACTCTCGGGCACCTTCACGGAGTCGATCGACATTGACGAGAAGCAGCCCGTTTGGTTCCAAATTCGAGCACTCGGCGCGGACGGCGTCTCGGAGACTTCGGCATGGTGCAACCCCGCATTCGACAGTTCAACACTCGAGCGACTTTCGTGGGGAGACGATTTGAACGCCTCCGCCACCGCGACGAGCGCGACCACCATCAACGTTTCGTGGGACAGCGTCCCCAATGCGTCTGGCTACAAAGTCGAGTACCAAGTTGGCGACGATTGGGTCACGACGAACGTGAGCAGCACGGGTTCCAACTCGGCAACCATCAGTGGTTTGAATCCCGAGACAGAGTACGGCATCCGCGTTATCGCGCTGGGCGACCAGATTGATTACGTGAATTCCAATCCCGCAGAGACGAGCGCAATGACGTGGATTCAGCTTTTGCCGCCCACACTCACGGCTGGCGAGCGCACGACGGATTCGGTCTCTGTTTCGTGGAACGCAATCGCCAACGCAAACAGGTATCAACTGCAGTATAAAACGTCCGAGAATGGTGTCTGGACTGATCTCGCACCCAACGCCGACGGTCTCTCCGGGACTTTCAGCGAGGCGGAAGACGTGCCCCAAAGCGCAACGATTTGGTTCCAAATTCGAGCGATCGGTGCCACAGGAGTTTCGGCAGACTCCGTTTATAGCGAAGTTTTGACAATGACGACGCTTGAGAAACTCGTGGTGAATACCCAGGAAATCTCGGCAGTGGCGACAGGCGCTACGACAATTGACGTAACGTGGAGTGCGGTCGACGGCGCGATTGGGTACGATGTCGAGTACCAAGTCGGGGAAAATTGGGTTTCGACGGGCGTCACGCTCTCCGATGTGACGACTGCCGCGACGATTGGCGGATTGGATTCTGCGACAACGTATAACATCCGCGTTATCGCGAAGGGAGACGGCACGACCACGGTTGATTCCGACCCAGCACTCACGAGCGCGACGACATGGATTCTGCTTGAACCTCAGATGCCGCAACTCGCGGGCAAAACGGACACGACGATTAGTCTCTCGTGGGCTGCCGACACAAACGCTTCAGGATACGTTTTGAAGTACATCGCGAGCGACGCACCAGAAGGAACTGCATGGACGTTCATCGAAACCACAACAACGTCGTGCGAAATCACGGGTTTGAGCGCGAACACGACCTACCAGTTCCACCTTCAGTCCGTGGGAATCGACGGAGTTTCGGAAACCTCCGAGTTCTCCGACAATTTGGACGTAACGACGAAAGACGTTTTGTCGGCTCCGGTCGCCTCTGCGGAAACCACTGGCACCACGACGATTAATCTTTCGTGGACGGACGTCGAAAATGCAGATTCCTTCCTCGTGGAGTGGAAAAAAGCGAGCGAGGAAACTTGGAATACCGCAAACGGAACCGCCACGCAGAATGTGGACAGCAGTTGGACGCTTGGATTCTCGGGTCTGACCTCGGGCACGACGTATCAATTCCGCGTCACGGCAGTTGCGGCAGAAGCGTCCGAATTCGTGAACTCTGCGGTGTCGAACGTTGCGGAAGCGACGACACTCGTTCAAATCGCGGCTCCGACGATTACGTTTGGAACGATTACGGACGTTTCGATCCAACTTTCGTGGAACACCATCGAAAATGCGAGCGAGTACGTCGTCTCCTACTGGACGGGTGAGAATGCTCCTCAAGACGTTTATGCGGGACCAAACACAACGTTCACGCTCAACAGCCTCTCGCCCAACACGGAGTATTCCTTCGTGGTGACCGCCAAAACGACGACAGAAGGCTTCTGCAACTCGGAAGCGTCGGAGACCGCAACAGCAACGACGCTCAAAGATCAGCTTGCGACGCCTGAAGTTTCGGTAGCGTACGTCGATGAAAATGTCGTCGTGTCGTGGGATTCGGTTCCGAACGCGACGGGATACGTTCTCTCGTATCGTATCAAGGGAACGGAGGATTGGACGGATTCCAATGTTCTTTCGACCGACACACTGTCCGGCACGCCTTTGAACGACCTTTCGGCGGGCACGACTTATGAGTTCCGCGTCACGGCAATCGGAGACGAAAACACGAATGGTTCCGTTTCCGACACGGTGGAATTTGTCGCTCCCGACACGGTGGGGCTTGAAGGAATCATCGTGCGCGAGCCTAGTGCGACGGGCGCAACGACGAAACCCGAACCCGCAACTTGGGTGGACGAGTGGATGAATGTCTATCTCGAAATCTGGTCGGACGACACGGCAAGCATCCTTGCCGGGCGCGAGTTTGAATTCACGTTTGCGGTGGACGACATGTACGATGTTTCGGGCGTTTCCGCTGCCAACGGTTTCGAATTTAGTTACGACGACGCGACAGGCGTTTGGACAATCACGACCTCCGCGACGTTTGTGGCGGGCGAAGGCGACACGTACTTTGGACGTTTCGCACTCACGCCCAAAAATGAGAACGGCGTAAGCTGGAGCGACCGCGTAAAGGAAGACGCCGTTGAGTTCAACGCGGTGGGAGTGCTCGACGTTTATGCCGTCCCGGGCGACCTTGACGACGACGGCACGATCCTGCTCGACTACTCCAGCACTGGAACCGACAACATCCTGATGGATGCCGAGCTTGCCAAGACGGAAAGCTACGCGAACTTCGACGGCAGCGAGTATGTTTCTCTCGGCGACCGAGGTTGGATGCTTGAGAACAACTACGGAAAGAGTTTCTTCGGCGACCGCAACGTGGTTTATCACGAAGATTTCACGTTTGCCATTGCGCCAGTGTATCGCGCGCCAAGCTCGGGAAATGTGGTACTCCCTGCCGCTTCTGAAAATCCCGTTGAAAAGACGGATTGGAGAAAGTCGGAGCGACGAGGCGAGAGGGAAAGAGAGATTCCTTGCGCCCCTGAAGCGGATCCGATTCCTGTCGTGAAAGACGCCAATCGACTCTCTGGCAATGGTCGCGATGTCGACTCCCTCCGCGCGGCGTCTGACTCCACGAGTGAGGCGGTGGACATGGTCTTTTCCGAGTACCACCGTCATCATCGTTCGTTCCTTTCGTAAATTCTCCTGAGTCTCAAGGGCGCAGGTTTCCGGGCGTATTTTATCGTATGTCCTTTCAACCTCCGTCCTTGAGCGTTTTGTTGTGTTTTTTGGTTTTTGCCAAACGCAATGTTTTTGGCGAGAAATCCAAAAGTCGACTTATCCTTATAATCGACGTATCCCTATAGTACACACATCCGCCGCACTTTCGCGACGCGAATTTTTATATTGCATATGCGTAATTGATCATGAAAAAGACGTTATATTTCCTCCTGCTGATGAGTTTCCTCGTCGGAGCGACGCTCGGCTGCCGATCTAAAGGCGGCAAGACAACAACGGATTGGAGTCTTCCTTCCGTAGCGCTTCCCTCGGCAAAAAAAGGAGACCCCATCGCAAAGCCTTCCGAGAAAGCAAATCCAAAGGCAACTGCAGAACTGGCGCACCAGCGTGCGAACGGAACTGGCGACGCTGTTGGCATCGGCTATGATGATTCGCTCCGCCCCAATGCTGAGGAAGTAGCGCATCTCGGACGCTTCGAAGGAAACGAACTCCCTCCGTGGACAGAATCCCCGAGTCCGTCGGCAGGCGCTTCCTCTCCGATGTCCCCCATCGGAGTCGAGGTCCCACCGGGTGGGATACCCAATTCGCCATCAATCCCCCCCGCGCCTGCGCCTTATGGTTCCATCGCCCAAAATCCCACAGGCGGGACGGCGACCATTCCTCCGCTTATGGGTTCCTCGACGCAGCCTTCCGTGGGTGGCAACGCAACGCCGCAACTTGAGGCGTATGGCACCCAAGCCGCACTCCCACCGAGTCTTCCTGAGAGTCTCCCTGCCACGCTTCCCAACGAGCTTCCGAGCGATTTGCCAAACGGCTTGCCGAACAACTTGCCTGGATCTGGTGTTGCGTCGCAAAATGTCGGCGTGAATCCAAACGTGAGTCCAAATGAGGTTCCGAACGGAGGCAATACACCTTACGCTCCCGACGTTCCTAACGCCATCAGCCCGAACGCCTCGCAAACGCAGCAGGCAGCCGGAACACCCGCACCTGCCGCCGGATACTCTCCGCTAGGCTCGTCAATGTCGGAACTTCCCGCCGTTGCTCCTGAAGCGGCACAAGAACTTACCCCTCCCCGACCACTTTTCCTTCCCGGAAATATCAATCCAACCTACCCTGGCGCACCGGGGTCGTGAACGAAACTCGTCTGAGTAGTGGTTCTAGGGCGTCGTTTTTTTTTGGGGACGGCGCCCTTTTTGTTCTCATCTTTCTTCGTTGTACTTCGCGTTACACTCGTTCCCCTCTCGAAATTTCGGTTCTCACGAAGTATCTTGTGCGTGGTGCGTCGCCCCAACGACGCTGCGCCCATAAGAGGTTAACGCATAGCGGCAATAACTTGAAGGCGCTCCTTGAGGCTCTTCGTATTCTCCGGCGAGGCACCATCCCACGCCGCCGAGACCAATCCACCCTCCACAAGAAGAACGGTGGGAACCCCCAAATCGTGGGCACGCCGCCTTGAGGAAGGCTCCATCTGGTTGAGGAGTCGAATTTGCGAGGTGCGAAACTCGTCCGTTGGATCCCACCAAACTTGATCGAACTTGTATCGATTTTGTGCGAAACTCGCCTTAAGGCTATTTGCTAGCGGATCCTTTTGCCCCCGCACACGCTCAAGCTCTCGATTCTTCAGACGCGCTTCAAGCTCCCACTCTTCCGGCGATTTGACGACGTCCGAGATTTGCGTCTCATCGGCATATGACATCATTCGCAACGGATATGCAATCGGAATCACCCTGAAATGCGGATTTGCACGCGCTTGCGTTATCAATGGCGCGACCGAGGAAATCATTTGGCACGACTTCGTGTCCCAAGGACTCCACAAAATAATCAAAATAGAATCATCCATCATGGAATCGATATTCGGAGCAGATGCCGCGCCAAGAATCGGCTCGAGGGAATCCATGCTGCTGATCGGTTTGTTCAAGAGGAAATGATTGTCTGACGAAAAACGCAAAAGACCTCCACCCCAAATGAAAAAGGGTATCACAAAAAGCGCAACGACCCCAAAAACGATAAAATTCACCCACTTTTCGAGCCACGGCACGTTGTATATTCGACGATAAATCTCCTCTTGCGAAAGATTTTCTCCAGGAGAAGGCTGCTCGTATTGGAAGGAATCCGAGTATTGTTCGTGACGCGCGTCGTCATTTTGATATTGCATCATTTTCGTGCTCCATAAGGCATATGGTTTTAAATTTCAAATATAAAAAAGCGGCAAAAAGGATCAAAAACCCGAGCAGGATCGAAGCGATAATTCGATAAATCTGGTCGGTGCCGGCTAAATCAACGAAGAAGATTTTCCCCGCCACAGTTGCAAAAAGGGCAAGTCCCACGATTCGAATGATTCTCGAACGAAACGCCAGCCCGACGCAAATAAACGCAAGTGCACCAGATGCCCAGAGGAGAGAAATGGTCCCGAGCCGCCAATGGGGGTGGTACGTGCCCGTGAGAAATTCCGCTTCCGCCGTGAGATAAAGGAACAACTGCACGACCGCCAACGAGAGAAACGCCGCCATGAAAGCTCGGTCTGTTTCTTGCTCGCTATTCGTTCCCTGCTGCCGATTTCTCCACGTTATCAACGACGCAACGCCCCCCGCCATAGAGGGCAAGAGCAGACAAATCATACGCTCCCACCAGTCGAACGAAATGTTGAAGGTCGAAAAATCTTTGCGGAAAAATTGCCAGAAGGAGAGCTTATAAATGTACGGCGTCATCAACATCACGCTAGAAACAAGGAGCAGAACGATCGCCCACCGCGCGACCTGTTTCATCGTGGAACTACCCCCATTTTGGATAATCGCCAAAAACGCCGTCGCCTCCACGACGAGAAGCGGAATAAGCCAAACATCACGGCAAGTCGTGCAAAACGCAACGCCGAGAAACATCGCGCTCAGAGCCATATTTGTCGTCCAGAGCTTTCGTGTCGCTTCCTTCCAACGCCCCACAGCGCCAAAAATCGCGTGACAAAACGCAAGACCACCAAACGCGCAGGCTTGCAAGAGGACGTGGCTGCTCAAGCAAAAGTCGTTCCACGAAAGGATTTCCTGGCTCGAAGAATAAATAATGGAATAAATGAACCAGCCACCAATCGCCGCGTTCGCACACGTGAAAATCGACTCCCACGGCGTTCCGTTCGCGTGCCCGATCAAAACCCTCCGCTGCACGGCTGAGTGCAAAAGCAAATAGAGAGACGCGCACACGACCAAGAAAAAGAGCGACTCCTGATTCGACCACATCGGCGCGCACCCAAGGGACTCACACGACTCGACATACGCCGCAAACGAAAGATAGAGATGATGATAACTCCCCAAAAGCGCAATCCAAAGTGGAATCAACCAATCCTTGAATCGACGCAGCGCGAGGAGACCAACCCCCAAGCAAAGCAAGTAGACGGGGAGCGAATAAACGGACGCATCGAGTGCCGACGGAATCAACATGGGCGTCGCGTAGGCACCAAGTATGCCGAGGGTGGCGACAAGGAGGCTGTTTTTGCGGAATGCGGAAAAAACAAGCAGCATCGTAACGAGACACGCGCAGCCGAATGCCGCCTCGGGAGGGATGAGTTTGTACGTTTCCGAAGCAGCAAACGTCGAAAAATACAGAACGCACGTCCCGCCCGCGATAAACGCCTGACCCAAAAGATTGAGCGTGCCGTGCCACAATCGATTCCCAAAAAGGAACATGCCGAGGCCAAAGATCGTCGTCCCAACGACACGAACGGTCGGACTGAGCCACTCGCGATCAATCGAATATTTCACGAAAAAACCGATTCCCAAAACGAGAATAAGCATCCCAAGACGCGTGAGCCAGTTGGCAGCGACGAGGTATTCGAGCGAGTCGTCCGACCGAAGTTCCTCCTTCCCAAAGAGGAACCAATTCCACCCTCTGCGCAACAAGTCGCAAGCGTGAGTGTCCCCCCACTCGCGATTCTCTCCATCCTCGTCGCTGCGTTGTCGATGAGGGAAAACGCCCGAGAAAGTCTCTTGAAGCCGGCGCGTTTTTCTCCCCGACGGTGCCTCGTTGGAGTAGTCCCAAACCTCTTGCCAAAAAGATTGGGATGTGTCATTCGACGCTGGTGGAGTCTCGATAGGCAAAGGATTTGGCGGGTCGGAAGACACCAACGGCTGCGGGGGGAGGAACGGCGGAGAGAGTGGCGGCAATGGTGGCTGCGGGGGCAAGTGTGGCAAGGCGGGCGGAATCGCGCTCGATGCAGGGGGCACGCTGGCGGCGGAATCCATCTCAAGCTGCGGCGCGTCTGTGGGGCACTCCACTTGGGGTGGCGTCTCGCAGCGGCGAGGTGCGCCCGATTCTAATGCCGTTTTCTCAAGCTGGTGGCTCAAGGTCTCCAATGCGTTCAAGGTTCTGTCCATCCGTTGGAAAAACTGAACCGCGAACCACACCAAAGCTCCTACCACGAAGAGGATTAGTATCTCGGACATTGCGAAACCTCCTTATTCTCGTTTTTCGATTTGTTTCAAAACAATTGCGCCTCAATTTTCGACATTCACGAAGTTTCGCGAGCCGTGGTGCGTAGACAGACCCCATAAAACATACCAACAATATTATACCCCCAAAAGAAGAAACTGCAAGAGAAAAAGGTGAGATTTTCGCAAAATTTAACGAAATTTTCTATACGAGGGTAGAATCAACACAAAGTTTGTGCGATTCACCCCCGCAAGACTTCGAAGAGCGATGTTACGCTCCAATCCCCGTCTTAAAGAGCGAGGCATAAACCATTTCGGAGCCACGATGAACGTATTGCCCATAAAAATCGGGTGTCCGGAGCGTTTTTAGCTCCATATCGAGCAATTTTTCTTCCAACATATTCTCCTCAATTTTCCACGAAAGCGAAGAGAGCGATTTCAAAATAGTCGTCATGTATTGCTCACGCCGTTGGGCAAGGAGCGCCTGCGCCTCGTCCAACGTCTTGGCGCGCTCTACCTTGGGAAGACTCGGTCGTTTGCGCTCCTTTCGATCGAATTGATACGCATACGCACCATAGCAAAACGTGATGAGCGCCTTCCAAATATCCGCAAAATATGCCGACGTGGGGGCGATCTCGATCCCGACCGGTTGGTCGTTCGCGAAGAAAATCGCTCCAATCTGCCCCTCGAGGAACTCGAACTGATTCGCGTAGACGTTCAATACATCACGCTCCTTGCAAATCAAATCGTCGAGGTGTCCACGACCATTTTTCCCCATCGATCTGTTGAGTCGCCCGATCGCGTCCCAAATTTTTCCACAGCCCTCATGCCCGCGCAACCCCAACGTCTCTTGACGAAGCTGAACGGGAAGAATGAAGAACCATTGCTCCTTGGAGTGGAGGTACCCTCCTTGCGAAGCCTGAACGCAGCGCGCGTCGTCAAATCGGCGCGTCTGGTGCGGCGCAAAAAGAGCAGCAACGGAAGTCGCATGGTTCTGCGCTCCCTCTTGGATATAACCCATGTGGAGCGGGAGAATCCCTATGTTGTCGGACTTATTCTCGAAGGAAACGTGTCCATATCCATGCACACCCGTGAAAACAAGCCCGGAGTAGGGCGACGCCCACCCGCCACTGCAGTCGGATCCCAAAAGCGGAAGCACGGAAAGCCTGCCGCTGCGCTGGACCATCCCTATTTGAATGGCTGAATTTTGGAATACGTCCAGTTGCGGTGTTAATGTTGATAAAAAATTCATTGTATTCCCTCCTCTATTTTTTCGTACTCCGAGAATTACAACGAAAGTACGCCGTCCAAAAATATCAAATCAACTTTCTCCTGCTCTCTCTTGAGAGTCCCCTCTGCCCCACTCACGAGGGAGAAAAGGCTCGAACACACGAGGGGAAAATCGTCTTCGTGCCAAAATCGAAACTCGGGAAGTCCCGACACGGGGCGACGAAACTCCAGCTTGTCGAATTCCGAATACATGCTGTGGCAAAAAGCCGTCTTAATCCCGGCACATTCCTCTGGAACGATGCTCAACGCAAGTTCAAGGTCGCCATCCTGCGAGTTTTCGTACCCATCGGACACGATCACGACGAGGTCCGGCTCGCTCTGCAGCGCGCGAATATACGCACTCGCCAAGTCCGTCACACCCATAGGTTTGGGATAGGTCTCCTGCGTGCCACCCACTTGGATGATCGCCAACTCTTTGCACACACGCTTGAGAACCAACGCGAACGCAAACGCTTGGCTCGCATACGCAAATTCCCGGCTCCCGTAGCTTCTCATCGAGAGGGACATATCCAAAACGAGCGCGACTTTCCCCGGAAAAGGAGGAATCTCCGACGCAACTTTGTCGGCACACTTCTCCACCTCCTGCGCGAGTTCCAGCAACTCACTCCCTTGATAAATGCGCGTGAGTGCCGCCGCAATATCGCCGCGCGACATGAGGGAGACGCCCTGCTCGGAAGTTGTCTCCATGCGAAAGCGTCCTCTGTTCTGCGAGAGCGCCTCTCGAGACTTCTCCTCGAAAACTTTTCGATGAGACGAAGCGGCTTCTGCGAGTTTTTCCATCTCCACTTCCGCCCAGTCGCCATCCAAAATAGGGGCTGCCTCCTCAAACACACACTCCGCCGATTGGAACACCTCGGAATCACGACGGATCCGCACCCGCGCGTTCGTGCCTCGACCATATAAAATGCCAAGTGCATTGAGAATCGAATCGTGATGTCGAGCCTTGTTTGAAAAACGGCTCAAAATTTCACACTTTCGCCCCTCTGTCGGCGAGTCCAAAAGCTCTTTGACCAAGCCGCGCGTCGTATTCACGCCCAAAGCGTGCTCGATGAGGCTGCGGAGGATTCCCCCCTTCTCGACGCAAAGCGAAAAAAGGATAGGCGAATTCCACAAATAATTCAAAATGGCGCGCCGCACTCGCTTGTTGTTCACGCGATTCTTCTTCAGGAGGAGAAACACATTGAGCGCAATCTCTGGCTCCAACAACTCCGCAAACGTCGCGATCGAACGATCGACCAGTGGAAACTCCACTTCATTCTCAACGCAGAGAAGATAAAGCACGCGCGGAATCTCAAACGTCACGTCTCTTTGATAGAGCATCTGGCGAACAAAACTCGCGGGCGACACTTTGAACATCGCGCGAAGCCCCTCAAGCTCGGGAATTTCGACGTTGCGCGCTTTTTTCTCGACAAACAAAAAAGGGTTCGTTGCATTCATAATTCTCTCCTCCTCAATGCCAATTCCACTGTCAAAATCCGCAACAAGTGTACGTGAAATAAGGTGCCACACAGCGTGCGACAACAACAAAGCGAAACAAAAGACCTCAGGACAAAAAACAAAGCGGAAAATCTTTCACGGTTCCGAACAAAAAAATCTTAGCCACCCACTATAGAGCGACACACCAAATGTTGCAAAAAGGGAAACCAACAGCATACGAGTAGTAAAACCGCTCAGAACGAGTGCACAAAAATACAAGACAGTGGCGAGCGCAAAACCCCATCTCCACAATGCAATTGTGGTTTCTGCCAGAGGTGAGGAGCCTCAATCCAGTTCTTGTACACAGCATTCTATCAGAAAAAAGTTTTTTGTCAAGGGGGGTGGTCGCATTTCTAGAAAAAAATTTTTTAAACACCGAAATATTCTACTCCTACTCCTTGTTTTACGGTGCGAAACTTTTTTACTTTCGTGTGATAATTTGCAAAATTCTTCGCAGACACCGAAAGATTTCTCAAAAAAATCGGGAGCCGAAGGAAATTTCTCCTCGACTCCCGTCTTCTCAATGCTTCCGAACGTTGTGCGCGAGATGAGCGCGATACACTCAGCCACCAGTGTCACCAGTGTCACCAGTGCCGCCAGTCACTCCCCACGGATGCTGTTTCGGGTCCGCCGTCATATCCACAGTCGGACGAAGCATTTCCACATCCGCTAAAACCTGCTCGTAGATAGAGTACGTTGCCGTACCACTCAGGTGATCTTGGATGTCCGTTCCTTCCGCCGTAATCAAAACTTGGATAGGAGCGTTGATCCAATAGCTCAAATCCAAACTCACAATTGCTTGAGAGACACAACCCAACTCGTAATTATAGGCGTCTCGCACCGCGCTCAAGCCACCGACGATTCCAATAACGAGCACCGTTATTAAAAGAATCCACTCGAAGGTCAAAACGCCGCCTTCCTCCCGAACAATACGCTGAATCAATGTTTTCATGAGAATCCCTTTCATGTGTGATACAAATTTTCCGTTAATGTTTCGTATAAATCCCCTATATGCACAAACCGTACCAAACTTTCCAATAGCGCCTATTTTCTCTATTTTACAAATGATCAAATCGACTGTAGGGATTGTGCCGATTCTAGCGTCGCACATATGTTGCCTTTTGGCAACACACACGCTACCCGAGGTTGCACAAAAGGAACATTTCGCCGTCCGCGCTTTTTTCCTTCCCATTGCGCCCCAAAAAAGTGCGCACTGTCGACAAAACCCCTACAATCAGACGCCTTGTGTTGCCTTTTTGCAACAAATCCTTCGACTTATAGCGCGCTGCGTAATGAGCCTTGGTGCGCAACTCTAATGGCAAACGGAACCGAAAATTTCGACGCGAAGTACAAGGATGCCTTCAAAAAAAGCTGGCGTTCAAGATGCCCTAGACGAATGGGAAAATCCATCGACACTTCATCTGGGACTACGCTTCGCTTCGTTCTCGGCTCCGAGGGGTGTGCCATCAAAAGAAGTCTTATAAAAATTCCCCCGGGAGGCTTGGCAAAATCTCTAAAAGGTGTATAATGGTGCGGTGTTTTGTTGTTCATTTCAAACGCAAGTTGAGGATGGGCGTCACGTTACCTTCGTCAGGATGCCAACATGATGCAAACTTTCAGGGAAAATTACGAGTGTATTTTGGAACGCATTGGGCGCGCAGCCGAGAGAAGCGATCGGAGTGCCGACACCGTGACGATGGTTGCCGTGACGAAATATTTTTCCGGCGTGGAAGAAGTTCGCGCCCTTTATGCGCTGGGCTGTCGAGATTTTGCCGAGAATCGCGCGGCTCTCCTCCAAGAGAAACACGGACTCCTGCTCGAAGAGGCTCCCGACATTCGTTGGCATTTTATCGGACCGCTCCAAAAAAACAAGGCACGTCGGGTTTTGGGCTGCGCGAAAATCATCCACTCGGTAGAGAGTCTCGACCTTCTCAAAACACTGGATCGGATTGCGCAGGAAAAGGGAGTCGTTTCCTCGGTGTTTTTCGAGGTGAATATCAGTGGCGAGGCGGCAAAACACGGTTTTTCTCGCGAGAGTTTGGCGTCCGTGTGGGGGAGCCTGTCGGATTTTCCCCACCTGAAGGTGAAAGGCTTCATGGGAATGACTTCGCTCCACGCCTCTGAGCGCGACGCGCACGAGCAATTCCGAACGCTGCGCGAGATTCGGGATCAATTTCTCCCTGGCGGAGAATTGTCGATGGGCATGAGTCACGATTTTGAAATAGCGATTGAGGAAGGCGCAACAATGGTTCGTATCGGGAGCGCACTTTTCGAAGATTTTTCAAGTTTTTGAGTAAATTTAGTGATTTTTCCCAAATTAACACGATTTTTTTCTTGACAAGTGTCGTATACGGAGTACAATGTAAGTGTTGTGGTGGGGCGGAGGTAGCTTGCGTTCAGCAACGCAAAAAAAGTGGAAAATTGAAGGCTTTTTTCGCGCAAAAAAGAAATATTTTCACGTGAAAAGCCGAAAATAACGATAAAGCGTGTTATTAACGAGAGTTCGGACGTTAGGAATTCACAGACGCAGAAATGCGCTTGGCTTTTCACACAAGGTTTTTTTATGTCTTTAGTCGCAGGCAATGTAAATAAATTGGAAGAAATTTCGACGATGAGCGAGAAAGCGGAGCGTTTGTCTCCCGAAAATTGTATGTCGGACATTAAGCCGTCGTCGTATTTCGTGTGTCGCATGTGGTTTGACCGCATGGTTGCGCTGCTTTTGCTCGTGCCCGGTCTCCCCATAATGTTTTTTGTCAGCATTTTGATTATCCTCACGTCGGATGGACCTGTCCTTTATCGCCAAAGACGCGTCGGGCTGCGTGGAAAAGTTTTTACGTTGCTCAAATTCCGATCGATGATTCCCGATGCGGAAAAAAAGACCGGTCCCGTTTGGACGAGCGTCAATGATCCGCGCATCACCAAGTTGGGGAAACTCCTTCGAACGACGCACTTGGACGAGCTTCCGCAATTGTTCAACGTCCTTTTTGGACAAATGCTCCTCATTGGTCCGCGTCCGGAGCGTCCAGAATTCACGCAGCACCTTTCTCACGAAATCCCCGGCTACGACAATCGTAGTCTCATTCCACCGGGAGTGACGGGGTTGGCGCAGATAAATCTCCCTCCTGACACAGATTTGGAGAGCGTCCGTCGCAAGCTCACGCTCGATTTGGAGTATATTGAGACGGGTTGCTTGAAATTAGACGTTATGATTTTTTGCGCTACGTTCCTTCGGCTTTGTTTGTTCCCCAGTCGTTTGTGCCTCAAGTGGACGGGATCGAAGCGCGACGTTGTTGTGCCGGACTACATGCGTTTGGAGAACGTGAATAACCCGATGTATCGGACATACACAGATGAAGTTCACGAAACGGATGCAGCCAAATCAAAGGATGTGTAGCGTGTTGGAAAATGAGCGCCTGCGGAACGCATTTTCCGTGGATGTCGAGGATTTCTACCAAGTTTCCGCATTCGAAAAGGATATTCCCTTTGCGAATTGGGAAAAATATCCCCAGCGCGTGGTAGAAAGTACCAAGCGTCTGCTCGATCTTTTGGAGGAGAATTCCGTCTCCGCCACCTTCTTTATCTTGGGTTGGGTGGCGATTCACCACCCTACCCTCGTGCGAGAAATCGCGAATCGCGGGCACGAAATTGGCTTCCACAGCATGACGCACTCGCTCATCTACCGAATGTCGCCAAACGATTTTCGAAATGAATTGATCGAAGGGAAAAAAGTTTTGGAAGACATAGCGGGCGTGAGAGTCGAAGCGTTTCGCGCTCCGAGCTTTTCTATCACGAAAAATTCGCTTTGGGCGTTGGAGATTCTCGTTGAGGAGGGTTTTCGATACGACTCGAGCGTGTTCCCCATCTACCATGATCGATACGGAATTTCAGACGCGCCGAAGGATATACACGAAATCCCGACACCAGCAGGGTCTTTGTTCGAATTCCCACCGTCCGTCGTTTCGATTGGGCGCATTAATCTTCCCGTCTCTGGCGGTGGGTATTTTCGCTTGTATCCCTACTCCTTTTCGCGCTTTTGTCTGCGTCGCATCAACAAAGTGGAAAAACGACCGTTCGTTTTTTACGTTCATCCGTGGGAAATTGATTGGGAGCAGCCTAAGTTGCCTTTTGGTTCGCGAGCGACGCAATTTCGTCATCGGGTTGGTTTGAAAGGGAATTTAGACAAATTACAAAAGTTATTACGAGATTTTTCTTTCTCCAAACTCTCGGAGGTCATTAATTACGAAATAGAGAAGGGAGCATTATGAGAATCCTGTTCCTCGTCCACCGATGTCCACACCCTCCCATGGGCGGAGACAGAATTCGCTCGTTACGTTTTTTGGAACACATGTCCACTTTAGGCTCCGTCCATTTGGCGACGTTGTGTGAAAAGGACGTTTCGGAGGAATCCAAACGCACATTGGGCGCACTTTGCTCGGGCACGACGCTTGTTCGTTGGGGACGCTTTCGGCGTTGGATTCGCGGAGCGTTTTCGTTTTTCATGGGAAAACCCGTCACGGAGGGGATGTTTGGTGACCCCATTTTGAAAAAAAAAATCCGCGAGCTTGCGAAAAAGGAGTCCTTTGACGTCGTTTTCGTTTTTTGCTCCAGCATGTTTCAATATGCAAAACTATTTGACGCGAGAAGAACGAAAATCATCGTTGATCTTGTAGATGTCGACAGCCAGAAGTGGTTTGACTATGCGCAAAAAACGAGAGGGTGGAGAAAGCTCATTTTTCGATCGGAAGGACGCCGACTCCGTCGACTCGAGCAAAAAATCGCACACGAAAGCGACTTTCAAATCGTGGTGACGCAGGAGGAAGCCGATTTGTATCGGTCGTTTGCTCCAGGAGATTTCCTTACCCCCATTCGGAATGGGGTAGATTTGAATTTCTTTTCTCCCCCTGAGAAAGTGGAGAAGATTCCTTTCCGCGCCGTTTTCACGGGTGTGATGAGCTATCGTGCTAATATAGACGGCATAGAATGGCTCGCAAAAAACGTCCTTGGACGCGTCCGCGAGAGCATTCCGGATTTTGAACTTGATGTTGTGGGTCGAGATCCTTCCGCAGCCCTGCATGATTTGGCGCGTCGAGTACCGGGGTTAAATATTATTGGAGAGGTGCCAGATATTCGTCCATATCTTTTCCGAGCCGAAGTTGCACTTATTCCGTTGCGAATTGCACGCGGAATTCAGAACAAGGTATTGGAGGCGTGTGCTGCCAAACTGCCGGTAGTCGCGTCGCCCCCCGCAGTGGAGGGGATCAAGGCAGAGCCAAAGAGGGATCTGCTTGTATGCGACGGGGCAGACGCATGGGTCGAAACTTTGGTCGAGTTGTTCTCAAACGCAGAGTTGAAGAGACGATTGGGCACTGCTGGCAGATGCATGGCAGAACGTTGGTATACTTGGGAAAATCAGCTCAAAAAGCTGGATGAAATTTTGATGAAGGAAAAAAGGCTGGCAAAAAAATGAAGGGCGTAATTTTTGTCTATTTGTTGACGTGCATCGGAGTCTCGTGTTCCCTTTTTTACCCTTTTGTGGGCGTTTGTATCTACGTCTTTTTCGGAATTCTTTCCCCGAACTCGTTGTGGTATTATTCACTGGGTTCCTCGACCTTTGTTGGATCAATTGGTTTTTCTGAGGCGGTTGCATACCCAATGATCATCGGTTGGATTCTGCGCCACTGTGGCACACCTCGGGTTGGCCAGGCGTTCACCTACGTGTCTGCGCTCATCTTTTTCATCATTTGGGCGACACTTGCTTCCCTGATCAGCTTCTGGACCCCTTCCGCGCAAACGAGCCTTCTCATGCAGGTACGACTTCTCGTCGCCATTCTCATAATGCTCACCCTTTCGAACACCGTCCAACAGCTCCGTATACTGCTTTGGTGCCTTGTTCTTGCGAGTGGCTTTATCGCCTACGAACTGAATATGTCGTACCTGGCGGGCTTCAACCGACTCCAATACGTCGGTTTTGCGGGAATGGACAACAACTTTTTCGCCGTTGGAATGGTCGTTGGGACGGTTCTTTCCTTTTTTACCGGACTTTCCGAGAAAAATATCCTCCTTAAAGGACTCGCATTCTTGTTCGCCCTGTTTCAAGCGCACGCGATCATGTTTTCGATGTCTCGAGGTGGTATGTTGGGATTGTGCGTCGCCGCATGTGCTACCTTTTATGTCTTGCCAAAGACTCAAGCGAATATCTCGATTTTCCTCCTCGCTATTTGCGTGGGAGGCTATCTCGCCGGTCCAAGCGTTAGGGAAAGATTCTCTTCTGCGTTCACGGAGGTGGATTCTCTCGACAGTTCCGCCCAATCCCGACTCAATGCGTGGGATGCGTGCATCGACACGATCCGTCAAAAACCCGTGTTCGGAATCGGCATCACAAACTGGACCAATTATTATAAACAATCTTCTGGAATCTACCTCGAAGCACACTCCACTTGGCTTCAGACTTGCGTGGAGTGTGGTATCCCCGCATTGCTTGCTCAGCTCATTTTCTTTCTAGGTCTCCTCCGAAAAATGCACCAAGTCCTATGCAAGAAACTCCAGCATCCGGATCCTAGAATAAACATCTACGCCCAAATGGTTTTCGTCGCGATTGCCGGCTATGGTGTCTCCGCCCAGTTTGTTTCGTTGTATGGTTTAGAGATCATCTACTACACTGGCGCGTTGGGAATGATCATCCTCAAACTCATTCATCTCCACCAGATTGAGGAGGAAGAAAAAGAGCGGCTCCGTATGGATGCCCTGGCTCATGGATGGGAAAGTGAAGAAGACGAACAGGACTACGACGAGCAACAGGTCGGCTCTCCGCAATGGGCGTGACGACCTCCCCTAGCGCATTCGTTCAAGATTCAATCCACCCCCCGCCCAAGACGCGGTCGCCGTCATAACACACGGCGGCTTGCCCAGGGGCGAGACCATACATCGGACAGGAAAATTGCACAACAAAGCGATCCCCCTCGAAGCGTTGCACTTTGGCGGGGGCGGCTGCCGTGCGGTATCGGATTTTAACGTCACACTCGAACTCCTCTGGAACGCGCGTGAGCCAGTTGGCGCTCGCGACCGAAAGTTCCCACCGCGCCAACTCGTCGTGCGTGCCCAAAACGACCTCGTTCGTTTCAGGATTCAGCCGAAGAACGTAGTGCGGCTCCTTGAACGCAAGCCCCAGTCCCTTTCTTTGCCCAACTGTATAACCCTCCAGCCCCGCATGCGGCGCGATAATCCTCCCGTCGGACGTGACAAAATTTCCCAGCGTATTCGGCGGCGCGCCTGTTTTTTCACAAACATAATTCGCCACGAACTCCGCGTGATTATCGTTCGGGATGAAACAAATCTCTTGGCTGTCTTTTTTCTCCGCGTTGTGGAGATTCGCTTCCAACGCCATTTTTCGGATTTCCTCCTTGCGATACCCTCCGAGAGGAAAGCGCAAAAAGGGGAGGCGTTCCGGGGCGATTCGGTGCAAAACGTACGATTGATCCTTCGTCGCATCCACTCCGCGTCGCAAAACGTACTCACCCAAATTTTCATCAAAATCGAGACGCGCATAATGCCCCGTAGCGACGAAATCCGCCCCCATCTCTTGCGCAAAATCAAACAATTTTCCAAATTTTAATCGATCGTTGCAGACGATGCAGGGGTTTGGCGTGCGACATGCCGTATATTCCGCGACAAAATACTCGATGATCTCGCAAAACTCCTGATGAAAATCAATAATATGCAGAGGAATCCCCAAACGGTCGGCAACTTTTTGCGCGTCCATCGCATCTTCGTCGCTGCAGCAGCCGTGTTTTCGCCTCGCCACCCTGCCGTCGTTATCGATCGACGCGATTCCGTGGCGCATAAAGACCCCTACGACGGAGTGCCCCTCTTTCGTGAGCAACTCAGCACAAACGCTGCTGTCCACGCCTCCCGACATTGCTAAAACATATTTCGACATTTTTTTATACTCATCCTCCCTTAAAATCCCGTCCGTTAAAATCCCAGCGTTGTGTCAATTTTGTAAACACCAGTGCTTTAACTCGCAATCCTCCAGCATCTTGAGAAGAAACATTTTTGAAAAATTGTTTCCTCTCAAACTCTCCTTCAAAAGACTTTTGAAATGCTCACTACGTTCGCTAATATTGTTTATTTTTTGGACACGGCAGTAGTTTTCACCACAACTCGTAAAACATCGCAAGGCGTGGTGCGTAGCTCCAACGGCGGACGGCACCGGAAATTTCAACGAGAAGTATTATATACTCGTTCTCCTTTAAAATTCCCGTTTTATGCGACGCTTCGCGAGCCGTGGTGCGTAGCTCCAACGGCGGACGGCACCGGAAATTTCAACGAGAAGTATTATATACTCGTTCTCCTTTAAAATTCCCGTTTTATGCGACGCTTCGCGAGCCGTGGTGCGTAGCTCCAACGGCGGACGGCACCGGAAATTTCAATGAGAAGTTTTATAAAACTCCTCGCAAAACTACAACGATCCGTTCATATCCTCTTTTTCCGGTACGCTTTTTCTCGTCATACGCATGATTCCCAAAAGGACGGCCGACGCCATAATCAACAGCCCAATCCACACTTTCAAACCGCACAACATTCCAATGATGCCGCTAATAAATAGCCAAATGGGTCCCGTGCGCGTTTTTTCGACAAACTGGGGGGACAAATAAAGCACAACAAGAATGAATATCGTTATGAGCACGACAACCATAGAGGAATAAATGAAAGGCAAGCTCAACGACTGATGAATGGCGCTCTCGCTCAGATAAAATTCGGATTCACCCTTCGTTTCGAACGCAAACATAAGCGCGGCAGAACGAGGGAGATTCTGCGCAAAAATCTCCTGAAGTGTTTTTTTCTGCGTCCAAGAAACAACGTGCGTTTTTTTGTCAGAGCCGTTTGAGAACGTTTTCTCCGCAGCTTCGTCAACTATTTTACCATGAGCATTTTGAAAAAAAGCGTCCCCTTCTTTTAGAATCGCGTCAAACGCACGACTGAATTCGACAAATTCCGAATTCCTCTGCCGCAATAGTTCTTGGCGCGCCACCGCAACCTTATAGTCCCACATGATTTTCCACGTTTCGCGCCACGCTTCTATTTCGTCCGTCGGGAAGGTCTCGCTATTTGGCATAACTCCGGGATTCTCACCGTCCTCCTCCAAAAAATTGCCAGATATCTCCCCACCCACAACACCACCAACACCACTTGAGCCTGTCTCTCGAACCGCCTGCCTCGTGAGAAGAAGGATTTGATCCAAGCATGCAAGATGAACGCGCATCGGTCGCCGCTCAGGATAGAGTGCAGACTCGCCGGAAGAGTTTGTCTCCCACAAGCGGATTTCCCCTGATTGCGAGGGAGTAAAAGCAAAAAAAACCCCCGACTCCGCCTTGAGCGGCTCCGGCTGCTCCTCCCCCTCCTCCAAAGCTATAGTGATCAAGATGGGAAGTTCGAGCCGAAAATTCCTTTCCTGACGATCTCTCCCAGAGAAGGATCCGACCTTGCCCCATGCATGAGACACCGCATGCTGCGACATAGCTCCGTAGTAGAGTATCTCGAGACGCTGTACCATTCGCGTGGAGTGGAGGGCGACTCGATAATAGTTGTACTCATCCTCGTTCCTCTTGTTGGATTTTTCCACATCAAATTGCCGGGTCTCGGCATCCCAAATTATTCTCTCCGCCAAAACGGGAGCAGCGTCCAAGCGGAACTCAAGCATCTCCAGCGTCCGAGGCGCGCGAACGACCGCATATTTCGCGTTCTGAGGTGACACATCCATGATCGTGACGCCGGGGAATTTCCTGTTCACACCCCACAGCACCCCATGCGACGCCCAAAGTACTGCGGGATTCGACACCGCACTGTCTTGAGTTTGAAGCATGGCACGACACCGCGAGCCTGCCGCACGATACGCCTGCAACCTCCCCGGCTCCGATTTAAGTTTATCAAAACCCACCGCGCCCGAGTTCGTCTCCACTTGAAGCACGGATTCGTCCAAGGGAGTCATTCGCTCCACAACCCAATTCAACGAATGATTGTGTGTTTGAACGGGCGCAAGCGGCAGCACAATGTCTCGCTGCACATCTTCCGCATTGGGAAAGGAAAAAATGGGGAGCACGACGCCACCCAGTACGCCAGCCTCATCGGAGAAAGATAACGGCGCAATAATTTTTATTTTATGCACGCCTGACATCGGATAAAGTGGCCTTATCAGGAGCCGCAGTGAGCTTCCTCCAGACGGAATAGCCTCTCCTGCACCATCCTCTGCCGCGCCCATAACACGATGAGTGCCCGTTGCGTTCTCGGCAGACTCCTTCAATGACGCTATCTTGATCGGAATCTGCTCCACCTCGAAAGGTATCGGAGGCTCTAAAGCCAAAGCCCCTTTGAGTGCCCCGGAAATCTCAATCGGAAATTCGTCCAAAACGCCCTGAGAAACCTTGACCACCAGCTCCAACTCCGCATTCCACTGGGAGTATTTCGCTGTTGCGGACTCTTCGCACTTCAAAATCGCACGACTATGGACGAATACTTTCGGCTGATTCGTCAAAATGGAGACAACACCCCCCATCTCTTTGGCGCTTTTCGACGAAAACGACGCCGCAATCCGCCCCTCCTCGAACGGCGCGACCGTATTCTCCGTGGTGAGATATGCGCCAGACGCATCGCCTTGGGGCGTCAATTCGGAAAAATCCAGCACGACGCGCGGCGTTCGATAAATGTTGACGACTCGCGAAGAAACGTGCACCTCATCGTTCAATAAAGAAATCTGAGGGAAATTCATCTTGCGCGCCTCCGCCCCGTCTTGATGAGGGATGTTGAGCGAGCCGATGAGCGTGAGTTGGACGCTGCTTCCTTCGATTTTTTTCTCGGAACTCAACGAAGGTCGATTGTTAAATACAACGATCGTATCGTCCGCCAGGCGCGAAAAATCGAGAGTCCCTTTCTGAACGCCATCGGAGAAAACGATGTTCTCGATTTGCAAGCCAGACGGGACTTTTGCACGACATATAAAAGGAATGGAGCGCGCATAAGGAAATTGAATATTATAATGAACATTGACAATATCCGCATCAAAAAGATACGAAACTACCTCAAGTGCCGTGAAAATTTCCAGAGCGGGCTGAGATTTGACCATCCACACGGTCGTCCGATTGGAGGCGGAGAGCGTGTCGTCCACAACGAACGAGGAATTCAAGGCGGCTTCATACATTGATTCTTGCGCAGCGTCTGGTGCCATATTGTTCCACAACCCACAAAAATCCGCAAAGGAAACCGACTGAATCGAGTTGCTTTCCACGAGCGAGAGTTGGTATTGAGACTCAGAGCATACATTAATCCACCGTTTCGCGATGCGAGTTTTTTCCGTGCGAATATGCGGGAAAAAATAGTTCCCAACTTGAGCAATGCGCGGAAAATCAAGCGAAAAAACGACGTACACGGAGGCAGAGGCAGCAACGTTTACTTCCATGCGAATTCGAGTGTTCTCTCCTTCCTGAAAAATATTGACTCCCGGATTGAGAAACACTTTTTGAAGCTCCTCACGCCCATCGTTATTTTGCATGGAATACGAGTTTTCGCCTCGTCCCCTCTCGTTCACAAACGTAAAAATTTGGATGCTCTCGGAATCAATCTGATATCGCGAATCAACAGACCATTCTAAAGATCGGATTCCTTCTTGAGTTGCGCGAAAGCGGTATCTGCACTGAACCTTCATGCTTTCCCCGCCCAAGTTCCACCAATAAGCCTCCTCCGCGACAGGAATATTTGGCGCTTGTGCTGGTGCGTACGGGGACTTCCATCGAACGCAAATCTCGTCACTCCCGCCAAGGTCGACTCTCCATCGCCGCTCTGTCGCTACGTAAGTCGTTTTGCCCTTCGCGCTGGGAAACTCCAAACCCGAAAAAGCAGCAGGTGCTTGCAACTCCAAATGCGAGTTGGGAATGAATGGAATCGCAAAACGAAAACCTACCATCATGTCGCCCGAACTTTTTGATCGCCCTCCATCTTTTGGTGTTAAAAATCGCGTTGGAAGGAATGAAATTTCCAAGGAATATCGACCAGGATTCTTTATTTCGACATGCAACCGACCACCCTCCCATTCGATTGGCAATGGGGTTCCGTTGAGGAGCACTCCGCCGGGAGAAATATGCATCTCCTCGTTCGAAAACGGAAGCTCTATTTCAACGGCAGCGCGAACCTCGACATCCAGAACGACTTTCATCGACTCGAAAACAACATCGTGTGTCGAGAGTGCCGAGGAAAGTGCGCCGGAATACAATGCGCTGTGGAAAAAGAACGCATCATTTTTGCGCGCAGTGCTTTTGTCTTTATACAAATTTCCGTACATGTCGAGGGGAAGATAATACTCCTCTCCGACAGGTCGCCCTTCCTCGTCAACCGGAATGAAGACCCACGGAACCTTTTTTTCTTCAGCATCATTTTCTCCCACGCTTTTCGCAGACGGAGTTTCGCCTCGTGTCGTTAGAGAAAAACACGCCATTATAAAAATGATAACGAAAAGTTTTACCCTCATTTTATATCTCAAATTGCGCATTTCATGTATCCTTCCGTAGTTTGCTCTTGCTCGCACCCCCGGAGATGCGAATTATGGTGGAAACGTTCTGCTGGATGAACTCGCGATGCCGAATAATGGAGTGCAGCGCGAATGAGAGGAGGAGTCCCAAAAATATCCCGGAAAAAATAGGCGACCAGACGAGCGGTGCGAGCAAACACGCAGTCGCCGACAAGCCGCAGATTCCCACGCGAATTGGTCGAAAACTTTGGAACCATCTTGCCGTGACGACAAACGTGAGAAGGAGGAAAAACCAGCGCGTCGCTTCAAGCGCGTTCGCTTGAATGACACGGAGCGGAACCAACTCGTTTTGGGTACAGAGGTTCCACCCCGCGAGGCGTTTGGGTTCCAAAGTATCGTAAAAAATCGCGGCGAGGGCTAAATTATCACCGTCGCCACCAGAGAGAAGGAGCGGACTTGAGCGCGAAGCATCGGTCTGCACGAACGCCAACCCATTTGCGGGAAGAGAGCGCGAGGAGTGGAAAAACATGTTTCGACCGAAGCGGAATTTCCCAAAAATGCGCAAAAGCACGGAATCACGCGCCGTAAAAATCGATTCCTGAACGACGGAAACCCGATTTTCGTCTAATTCTTCCTGCGACTCGTCAACACGACCATCCAGTGGACGATAATACGCAGATATCATCTCGCGCCCCTCCTCGGAAGATCGCGACTCCTCGCAAAAACAACCGTGATGAAGCGGGATATAATTTTCGGGAGCCCACGCTTGCCATCGGGTCTGCAAGACGAGCCAGTCCGTTTTGATATTCGGAGGACAAAGTTGTGAATAAACACGCAGCGGCGTCCCTTCTTCCACCCATTGGAGCACCACTTCACTCTGGCGCCTCCAGACGGGAAGAGGGAGCTTGACGCGCAGTGCAACGTTTCCATCCGCCAAATTTTCTGTCTCAATGGTGGGATTCACGACACGCTGCCCATTCACGATAGCGCCCAGAAGAGTTATTTTTTCTCCTAAACTCGCGCAAATTTCCACGCGAAAGGAATCTTCACCGACGTTTTCGAGGCGGAACGCCGCGATGTGAAGCGTTCGACCATCCGCGAAAAATTGCGTTTGGCACGCTTGCTTCCAAATCCACGCACGGCGTTCAGAAGCAAGCGCGCCTTGCAAGCGAATTCTCACAAACGGCGCCATTGAGTTGGAAATATGGCGCGGGTTGTATCGAAACGTTTGAACGTCGCTCGTCCCAGAATTTCGCGCTCGCGCTACTTCAATCGTCGGATCAACAAGAACTGGCTCCATCTCGTGGGTGTCGATAAACACACTGCGCGACACGTCCGACTGAAGCGTAACAAGTCCGACTTGCGACTGCGCCTCGGGCACGTCGACGAGAGGGAGAAGAATTCCGCCCGGGAAATTTTCCAACAAAAAATGCGCCAATTCTTCCTGCGTCCAAGGCGACACGTTTTTCGTCCCTTCTTCGATTTTCGTTCCCTGTTTTTTTTCCGTCGCGAGCGCCAACTCGATTTCGAACGGCGTCTGCTGCGGCTGGCGGAGCGTCACTTCCCACAACTCCGCCTCCCACAAATCCGCGTCTTTTGATTCCGCACCCTTTGATTCGACAGGGATGCTCACCTGATGCGACGCGCCATAGGATTTCCGTTCAATACAAATTGCAGAACTTCCTGAAAGTTCTCGAGGGAAATTCCACGTCACGCCAAAAAGGGTTCCGGGACGAATGAGGACGCGAAGTCGATCGATTTCGCCCCCTTTGGGGTCGCACACTATTCTGAAAATCGCATGAGGGGTTCGGCTTAAATCATAAAACCCTTCGATCCTTGCCGTGTACGTTTTTTGTTTTCGTTCAAGAAATAACATTGGAGCGTTTTTGAAATCTTGTTTTGTCGCAAGAAAAACCCTCCTTTCGGGAAATTGACGTCGAAGCGCAGCGAGGGTGCTCGACGCCGACGAAATTGAGGTGGCTTCCTTCCCTTTTTCTGGCGTGAGAACGGTACTTTCGCTCGAACCGGGCACGGCGGACAAAGACGAGACCGCAGAGGGAGCTGCTGGAGTGGCTGCTAGCGGTGCGACAGAGAAGGGTGCTGTTGTGGGCACTGCTGTGGGTGTGGCTGCGGAAGCAAAAGCGGGAATGGCAGCAGGCGCTGCGACTGCGGTGCTCAAAGGGTGCGTCTGGGCGCGATACGATTCCGCAAATTGTATATTCCAAGGATAAGATGTGCCACACAAAGTCCACGACTCGCCCAGCTCGTACGCCGGGAAAAAAACGGGCGCAAGGTCGATGCTTCGAAAAACGTAATTGTGCGGCAACTCCAAGCGACGCGCCTTTATGCGAAAAGAAACGCTATGCCGAGGACGAATGGAGTGCGCAAGTTGTATCCTCAAAACGGAGAGGGACGCAATATCCCACCCATTGGGCGAAAGTCGCTCAAAAATAGGACGCAGCTTCGATTCATCCGCTGAGTCGAGTTTCGAGAGAAAATTCGGAACGGAATCCAAATTCCAATCATCAATTATTCCAGAAGAGGGTGTTTCGACCGAATCAATCGTCCAGGCACGATCAACAATTCCCCAAATTTCAAAGCACTCGCCATTCGATGCAGAAACGCGCATCTCCACGATGGCAGCGATTTCGCTCTCTTGAATATCGAGAGCCGTACTCATATCAATATGTTGGCGAGTTTCTTTTTTCATGAACGCCGTCTTGATTGAGGCGTTTGGGGCAATCTCCCTAACGACGATTTTAGTGCGGCGCAGCGTTGTTTTTTCGTCCCATAATTTCTCGTTTTCCACAATCCGAGCGTCTGACAGAATAACATCCGCAATTTCTAAAGGTTCCTCGACCAGAAGAGTCGTTTCTCCCTCGCTCCACAAGGCGTCGAGCAGTCGAATTGCAGGGATTTTCACGAGCGCGGCGGGATTCGCGTCCGTATAGAAAGGCTCAAGGTTTTGAATCCCATACACTTCGAGCGTGTTCCCCACACCACAGAGTTCCTCGGGCAGATCCACTACGACCTCCGTGCCATGCTGGTCAAAAGTTTGATTTTCGTCATTCGTCCCATTTTTTACACCATTTTTCGTCTCGTCTTGTTCCCCCCCCGCGACGCTCCACGGAATCGACTTTCCGTTGTACAAAACGGACGTCAAAACGAAACTTCCCCCCATTTGCAAACGCAGACGCACGACGGGCGCAAACGTCGTTTGTTGTTCCTCCAGAAGCGTATCAATATCAAATCGACACGCGATATCTAATCCTTCTTTATTGAATGAAAAAACATTTTTTTGCGCTACACTAATCGGACTTGCAACGGGTTTGGGCGCATCGTTCTGCTTTAATCGAAGCGTCGCACGTCGATTCCCACCGAGATAGAAACGCCAGTGTCTCAAAAGCTCGTCACTCGCGTTCGGCAGTTCCTGAAGCATCCCAACGTCGGACTGCGGAACCCAAACTTTTGGGAGGACTAAATCAACAATAATATCCGTCGCGGGGAACAATTCTAAATTAAAACACAAATCACCATTCGACGGTTGCTTATTTCTCTGCGACCAACGACATTGCGTTTCGAGGATTTTTGTCTGCGAAAAATCAGCGGGGTAAAAAACGACCTCGCCCATCTTGTTGAGAAAGAAACGAGCCTCGCGAGCCTGCGCTTCTGTGTTTGAATCAAGAACACGAAAACCAAAATCCCGATCGAGCGCAAAACTCACGGGGGGAAATCTCCATTCAAGCTCCTCGTCTTTCGGATTCGGCTCCGAAACCAACGACATTTGGAGAGATGCCGACCCCTCAAGGAAACGATTGTCGCGAAGCGTGGCGGAATAATGCGCTTTTTGAATAATCACGCGCGAATCCATCGTCGCCGCGCTCGCGTCGTCGCCACGTCGGGATTTTGCCCACTCCTCGAAATCGTCCCCCTGAATGACCCAATAGGGCACACCCCGGGTGGGAAGCTCGTTCACCATGGACTGAGGGATATAGACGCGTCGAAAATCCGGGTCCTCTGGCTTTTGCTCCTCGGCATTCGCCACGCCAAAAACGAAAATCAAACACGAAAAGGAGAGCGCAAGGAACCCCCAAAATCGAATGAGCGACTTTTTAATACTTCTCATCTTAATTCCCCTCACTTTTTCCGAACGACTGTGGACGCGTTTTCTTGCAACTCAAAACCTTGCTCGAATGTCTCGGTGCGAGCCGACTGACTGGGTCCCGATGGAGTAATCACCATTTTGGGAATCTGCATTTGCGTGCTCTCGTCGTCGAGGGTGCGCGTGTAGCGCAGCTCGCGATTCGTGAGACGCGACAAGCCACAAAGCATCGAAATGAGGAAAAGGATCAACCCGAACGTTGCGGCTTGAAGTCCCAACAACGCCAACTCGGGCGACCAAAGGGCGCAGCCGCCAAGGAGCGTGAGCCAGAAGAGGAGCGAAATAGGACGACGCAAAAAGGGGAAGTACATAAAAAGCACCGCGACCCAAAAAACAAGCACGCCGAGACCAATCACGAGCGCCGTTCGATTGATGAGAAAGAACGTAACGCAGCGCGAATCCTCCTCGTTCGCTCCCATGCCAGCGAAAACATATCGATTCATCTTCATGGGAACGGGCGTTCCCTCGATCGCGCCCGACCAACTTTCAAGCGCGCTCTGCTCCCACATCGGAAGCCGACCCCAGAAGCATTGGCTCCAACCCCATCGATACTCCATGGAGTAGTTTTTTGGAGCCGTGAAAATATGCGTGTCGCTTGGCAAAAGGAGTTGCCAATATACGCCACGAATCCACGTCGCGTCCTCGACATAGGGAAATTCCATCTCGAAACGCCCCTCGAGCGGGACTTTTTGTTCGAATTGATACCGAACCTCCACCGTTCGAAGAGCGAGCGTGCCCTCCGTGGGGGAAAGCATCACTTGAAACGCATCTTCCGCAATGCGTTTGACCTGCAACCCGAATTGGGCGGGGCGTCGATCGATCCAGACTTCCACTTCGTCCGCAGACGCACCCTCGGGCAGACGAATTGTAAACGTTCTCGGCTCGTCGGGCGCTTCCGCCGGCGCGTCGGAAAGGACTTTTCGCGCGTGCACGTCCACAATGGGTGGGAAGAGAAACACGGCACGATCTTGTCGTTTGGAACCAGCCAGCCACGTTTGAAGCCAGCAGCGGTCGATGATCGTGATCTCTTGGGGAGTTAAATCTTTCAACTCGACATCGAGAACGATGTTCCTTTGAGCGGATTGCGCCTTGAACAAGTGCGAGGGTGGGAGATTTCTCTGTTTTTCGCCATTCTCTTGCTCCAAGAGGAATTGATTTTGCGCAAGCAACGCGCCCAATTCCTCCCATGCGGCGGATTCTCCACTCCCCTCCTCGTTTGCGGCGGACGCAACGCGAATCGAGTTCTCTGCCGCCGTCTCCAACAAATTCTCTACCACCGTTCCATCAAGCGGCGTAGCTAAATGAACCCGAAGCGGCTGCACCTCTCCCGGCTCCAATCTCCCCATGGGGAGCGAGTACGAAACCACAACCGAGAATGTTCCGATGCGCTCCTCCGGGAGAAGCACGTCGACTTCGATATAGTCGGAAGCCTCACCATTCTCTTGGGATCGAATTTTGAGCACAGGTCGCTTCGCGTGCGACGGCAGAGCGGCTGGCTCCTTCGGCGACGTCTCGCTCGACACGGGCGCTGGTGCGACAGGATCAACCAACGCAGGAGACTCGCTTGGAAGAGCAACACTCCCAAGCGACGCACCATTTTCCACTCGAGGTGCGGACGAATCACCCTCAACGTACGTCGCCAAGGGCAAAACGCTCTTTTTCACACTATATGTCCCATCTTCCCGCTCTGGATTCGACGAATAAACTTGAATATCCAAACGACTCGGATTAATCGCGGGCATCGCAAATCGAAGCTGATTCACGCTCTCATACGCGATCGTGTACTCAAACGTTTGGCGGACGCGATACTCTTGGCGATATATTTCGACTTGAGAATATTGTCGAATGTTGGACGAACGCTTGTGTACGTTTCGAATGGCGGCGAAAACGGCGTCTTCCGACTCGCAACGATAATGAAACGCCCACGAAGAATCTTGTGACCCCGACGTGAGAGGAGAGGGTTGGCGCGAAAGCCGGCTGCATAATTCGACCACTGGCGCGAGTTCGATATTCGAAGCTGGCTCAATCTTCAACTCCGCAGGTGTGCTCGTCATCACGATGGACGAGACGACCGGCGGCGCGGGACGCGGAAGTTCCATGAGAATCTGCGTTTCGCTCTCGGGAACCTTCCTCTTTGCGCGAAACGTGAGGAGTGCGTGCCCCCCCGTCGGTTGGAGAAACGGAATCGAAACCCTTCCGCTCGCGTCCGCCTCCAACAAATCCAAAGCGACGAGATTCTCCGCGCCTGCCGACTCGAACGTCCAATCGCCCAGATCAATATCGACCCAGCCAATTTTTCCTCCGCGAATCGTACAGTTCCACGTCGCCTCCAAGTGCAGCTCGTCGCGAGTCACAACGACAACATACTTCGGCTCGATATTGACGCGCGTCGTTCGTGTGATAATTCGCGCCAAAAGAGGAGCAGGTTGCGAAATATATTCAAACACACCGTCGAAAACTTCCTCACCCGAGGTCTCACTTGGCAAATAGGGATTCAAATCCTGAGGCGCAGACGTTGGTTCTTCCGCAGCAATTCCCGAGTCGTCACCCGCATCTGCGGAGGGCGTTTTTTCGTCCAAGACCGGTGGGGGATTTGATGCTGGCGGGGTATTTGACGCCTCAGAAATACTGGACGCAGCCGGGGGCAAAGACTCGGGGGATGCGGTCTTCGTCGGAGATGATGCCTCCGCATCTGCCGCAGCCGCATTCTCGCGAGGCGAGGCACTTTTCTCCGCACCATTTCCGCGCGAGGTAAAAGTTTCACGCGAGGTGGAAGATTTCGCACCGCTCGACTTCGGAACTCCCGGCTTGCTCTCGGCAGACGATTCCTCTCCCGTTGAAAGAGAAACGCTAAAGTTGCGAACGTCCACGATTTCGCCAAACGGAGAAAAAGGCGCGGAGGTCGTACTCGTCGGCGCAACCAAAACGGGCAGCCACGTTTCAAGCGTGAAAGGGAGTTTCTCGAGGCGACGCACTCCAACGCCCGGCGACCAATGGGCGTGCTTCCCCTGCGCAATTTTCACGGCATAGTGTCCCGACTGACGAACAGCGGAGAGCACCTCAAAACCGGACAAATCAAACCACTCGGACGGCTCCGCCCCAGGGAGTTTTCGACGCGCGCGAATATCCACACGAATCAATCCCGTCGTGCGCTTCTTCAATCGAATCTCAACCACTTGACGCAGCTGCGAATTATTTCCCCCGGCTGGCTCCTCGGCACTCCCTTCTTTAAGATAAACGACCGAATAATCCTGCGTATTCGACGGCAGCATCTCGGCATTCTCCGGAAGTCGCACGCGGAACGCCCCAATCTCGTCCCCCTTGCACAACAATTTGAGGCGCGCGTCG
Source organism: Planctomycetia bacterium (assembly GCA_030527105.1). GTDB lineage: Bacteria > Planctomycetota > Planctomycetia > Pirellulales > Thermoguttaceae > RGIG3701. The sequence continues at coordinate 51,755 of JAUNBK010000003.1, read as the reverse complement.
TACAAAATTTCGTCTTTCTCAACGTTCGCAAGGATCAACCCCTCCGCCTCCAAAATAGACGAAGTGGAGACGTGCTTTTTTTGCTCGAGATTCCACGAAAGCCAAAACTCTCCGCCGAGACGAATGGCGGTGAGACGCGACACCCCCGGCGCGGAATCGTTCTGCGCGTTTGGATCGTCCGCCACGAACAAAGGCGATTGAAGCGACGCCCCGCCCGTGATCGAAACCGCAAGGCGCTGCGACTCTTCGCGCGTGAGTGGAATCGCGATATCCAACTCCGACATGGTGGCGTACGGGAATTGAATTCGCATTTGTTTTTCGCCCATTTGAGAGCGTTCGTAAGGAACGAGAAACGTCAGTTCAAACTCGTGAGTCCCTTTCCCCGAGATCCACGCGGTAAAACCCTCCTGTTCCTGAAACTCAACCCAGATTTTCCCCGACCCACGGTATTTTTGGTGGGAAATCACTTGAGACGCCCCCTCAACGGCAGTTTCGCTCCCATCCACTTCGGACCCCTCCACTCCGTCGTCCGCAGGGAGAATCCCCTGATTAAATCGCAGCGGAACACACACGGGGTAGTCTCGAAACGTCTCGACTTGAAAGCGAATTTTTAGGCGCACGACGTCTTTCTCCACCCTACCCTCGCCCAAAACGGAATGGAAGAGAAAGTCTGGCAGGCTCGCCTCTTTTTGTGCGTCGTCATTGGTTGATATCGAGCGGAGTAACTCGTCGAGATACTCCAACTGCACACCCGGCACGGCAATCAACCTTCCCTCTCGATTCATCAAATAGAGCGGCAACCCCTCCTGCGGCGACGGTGTGGAATATGGCGCAGGGAGAGACGGCGGGAGCGGCGGCAACAAGGCTGGTGTCGAGGGTTGCGTGGCGCGTGGCGCGACCGGCACAGCGGCTGGCGCTTCCCCTTTCGAATCCGACTCGGGCGAGGCATCTCGAGGCGGTGGCGATAGCGCCGCTGCTTCAACACGCTCCTGCGGCGAGGTCTCGTTCCCCAATTCCTCCGCAGCCACGACGAAAGGGACTGACGCAAAAATAATTACGAGCAATACCCTCCAAATTTTTCCACTAATAATCCTCTGCATAAACGCTCTCCATACACCACACAAGTTGGCACGGGGTATTCTTCTTCGTTTCTTTACCATTTCGACAAGCTCCACCTGTCCCTCCTCTCAAGCGAAAAGGAGGGAGGAACAGGGCATAATTTCCCCCTCACTATAATATATTATACAACAAAATCGTGATTTGGGGAGATGGGAGGAGAAAAAGAAATGAACTTTTAAACAAAAAAATGTCGATTGTATCGGTTTTCCTGATTTTAACGAAGCAAAAAGCCGATAAGAAAACTGAGTTGCGCCAAAAATAGAAATTATTTCACCCTTACGGGTTGCGCAAAATGGTATAATAGGTTATAATGTATCACTGTTCCCTGTTGAGATAGTGAAGTTTACGAACCAAACGGACGAGAAAACCAAAATGCAGGCTATAATACTTTCCTGGATGTTCGCGTTGAGCACGTACGGCGGCACGAATTACGCCGCCCAGATGTTTGAGACCACCTCTCACGATTTTGGTGTGGTGGTGAAAGGTTCAACGACAGAGTACGATTTTGTTTTTACGAACAAATACAAAGAGGATGTCGTCATAGAATCCGTGTCCTCTTCGTGTCAGTGCACGACGCCATCGTTTTCTCCGAGAGGACCTATTCATTCTTGGGAGAAAGGGCGCATCCGTGTTAGCGTGAACACAAAAAGTTTCGTCGGAAACAAAAACGCAACGATCACTGTGCGGTTCTCAAAACCAATACGTATGGAGGTACAGCTTCACTCCTATGTTTACATCCGAAGCGACGTTGCCGTCAATCCAGGAATCGTCTATTTCGGCACCGTTCAAGAGGGGAACCAGCCTGCCGTTCGAGTGAATATTAGTAGTGTGGTGCCTGGTGGGAGATGGATGATTCAGGACGTGCGAAGCGATTGCAAATTTGTCTCCGTTGCGTTGAAAGAAACCGAACGAAGCTACAATCGTGTTTCGTACGTAATGACCGTGATGCTCAAGGAGAACGCACCCCCAGGACCTTTTAGTGAGGTGTTGGAAATAATCACGAACGACTCCGACCCGCGCAATTCGCGTCTCCCCGTGCGTATCGAGGGGCGCGTGAAAAAGCCACTCAGCGTCAATCCTTCGCCCCTTTCGTTTGGGTTGGTGCAAGAGGGACGATCGGTCTCCAGAACCCTTGTCCTCCAAGCCCCCGAGAATTTCAACATCAGAGACATCACGTCTGAGAATGCCTACATTCGCGCCGAGATCAAGAGGGATTCGAAACCGATCCAGCAGGTGTTGTTGAGCTATGAGGGAACAAAGCCCGGCAACTTCAGCGGAACGATTACGATTCACACCAGTTTGGCGGAGAATCCGAGTATCGACGTCAACTTCAGTGGAAAGGTGAATCCCAAACCTCGACCCGTTGTGACGCCCGAAGTTGCGACACCTGAAACGCCAAAACCAGAGACGATCACACCGGAAGTTGCGAAGCCGGAACCCACGCTCCCGTTGGCACCACCTGCCGAAACGGGACTGGCGCTCCCGGCAGATGCGGATCCAATCCCCGAAATAACGGGAAATGAGGAGCCGGTACGCATGCCCCTCATTCCTTTGCCAGAGGATTTGGGAAGTGCGCCATCTACCACTCCCACGAACGTCCCAAGCGAGGGGAAAACCGAGTCGGACGAGGCGGACGCTCCTGAAGATTTTGATAGTCTGTTGGAAATTCCGGCGGACGGCGACGCGCCCTCTGATTTGGACTTTCCGACAGACGAACTTGGCGCCCCTGCCGAACCCGAGGCGTCGGAAGGGGCACCTGAGACTCCGATCGAGGGTGAGACTCCGGTT
>JAUNBK010000003.1:0-48838 GCA_030527105.1 Planctomycetia bacterium | reverse complement strand
ATTTGCCAGTTGACTCCGATGTGGAGGACGAGAGCAGCGTGCCGGGTTCCGAGGAAAATGAGGAAGCAGCGAGCGGCGCGGAAAACGAAGGTACTGAAACCCTCCCAGAATCGCTTCCCGAGGCGCTTCCCCTCGACTTTAATGATAATGATGAGGAACCGTTGGATATCTCTGAGGAACTAGACGACCCAGACGCGCTTGAAAGTTTTGAGGATGAGGAAAATTCTGCTGAGGCACCTGAGGAGAATCCCGAGGAGAATCCATCAGAAGCTCCCGCAGAGGAGGAATCAAACGTTGAGGAACTCGCTCCAGTTGAGGCACCCTCGGCAGAGGATGCCGCTCCCCAAATACCAACTGCGGGTCGGAACCTGTTGAGAAGATAGTCGTTGAAAAAGTAGAGAAAACGCATGTTGAATTTGTCACAGAGCCAGAAATCATTCCTTAGAGCGTGCGAGCTTATCCCTGGCGGGGTCAATAGCCCCGCGCGAGCCTTCGGAGCGGTAGGGGGCAACCCCATCTTCATTAAACACGCCGAAGGTGCGTATTTGTACGATATTGACGGAAACCAATACATCGACTACGTTGGTTCTTGGGGACCGATGATTTTAGGGCATGGACACCCCCACGTCGTGAGTGCGCTCCAAAACGCAATCTTTCAAGGAACGAGTTTCGGCGCGCCGACTCTTGCCGAGAACGCCCTCGCGCAAATGGTGGTGGATGCGATTCCCTCGGTGGAAATGGTTCGGTTCGTCAATTCTGGAACAGAAGCGACGATGAGCGCTATCCGTCTCGCACGAGGATACACCGGGCGCGACATGATCGTCAAATTCGAGGGAAACTACCATGGACACGCCGACAGCCTGCTGGTCGCGGCGGGGTCTGCTGGCGCAACGCTCGGAGTCCCCAACTCCCCCGGCGTGACTCAGGGCACCTCAAAAGACACCCTCGTGGTACCCTACAACAACCCAGACGCATTGAGAAAAACGTTCGAGCAATTCGGTTCGAAAATCGCGGCGATCATTTTTGAACCGGTCGTCGGCAATATGGGCTGCGTCGTTCCGACACTTGATTTTCGCAACGCGATATTTGAGATGCGCGACCGCCACGGCACGATCGTTATTTGCGACGAAGTTATGACGGGATTCCGCGTGGCGTACTCCGGCGCACAATCTATATTTGGACTTTCGCCCGATCTCACCACGTTGGGGAAAATCATCGGCGGGGGTCTCCCCGTTGGTGCCTACGGAGGTCGGCGCGAGATAATGCAGCACGTTCTACCAGCGGGCAAGGTCTTTCAAGCAGGCACGCTCAGCGGCAATCCTCTCGCCATGGCGGCAGGAATCGCGACGCTCCAAGCCCTCCAATCGACGGATCCGTATCGTTATTTGGACCGTCTTGCGCTTCAACTTGCGGGAGGCATTTCTCAAGCGGCACAAAAATACGGCGTCCCGCTGTGCGTCAATCGATTTGGTTCCATGATGACGTTTTTCTTCCAAGGAGGTCCCGTCTCCAATTGGACGACTGCGGCACAATCAGACACAGTGCGCTATGCGAACTTTTTCTGGGGGATGGCGGAGCGTGGTGTTTATTTTCCATGCAGCCAATTTGAGGCATTATTCATCTCCTCCGCACACTCGGAAGACGATATTCGACGCACGATTCACGCAGCGGAAGAGACCTTCGCAACGCTGGCGTAAGAAACACGGCTCTCCTCATTACTCAGCGTGCTTTGTGATGATTCGCAAAGACGACGAGAAAAATCCCCTTTTTTCTGCCGGGGTGCAATTGAAATATTTTTTAGTTGTGGTATAATCGGTCTGGTTTTATTCGTTCGACCTTTCCTTCGACGAAACCATTTTATAACACTTCTCGTTAGAATTTCTGGCTTCCATCCGCCGTTGGAGCTACGCACCACGGCTCACGATACATCGTGAATAGCCAAGATTTTAAAGCACGAGGAGTTTAAACCAGCGAAATTAGCAGGAAAAAGAACAAAGTCATGTACATTTCACTCGATTGGATATCGGATTTTGTCGATTTGTCAGAAATTACGCCCGAGGAGATCGCGAATCGGCTCACGATGGCGACGGCGGAAGTGGAGGGCATAGAAACCGTCCAACGTGCCGTGCGTGGTGTTTTTGTGGGAGAAGTCGTTTTTGCGCAGAAATTTGTCGTCGCTCGACCAGACGGCTCCGAGAAAACTCTCACGGAGTGCAAGGTGGACTGCGGCGCGCAAGGCGTTTTTCACACCGTCTGCGGCGCGCCAAATTGTGCGCTAGGGGTCAAGGCTCCGTTCGCGCCGGCGGGCGTGACCATTGCTGACGGCGTCAAAATCCTCGAAACAACCTTGGGGGGAAAACCCTCACAAGGCATTCTTTGTTCCGCGAAAGAAATCGGATTGAGTCGATGGCACGAAGGCTTGTTTCTCCTGCCGCCAGCCACCCAAAATGGCACGCCGCTTGAGACGCTCATTCCCGAGGAAGACACGCTCCTCGAAATCGACAATAAGAGCATCACACACCGACCTGATTTGTGGGGGCATTATGGTTTTGCGCGCGAGTTTGCGGCGATTTTTGGTCGAGAGTTGAAGCCGTTGCCGCAGCACGATTTGGCGCAGTACGACAATCTCCCCGCGATTCCAATTCAGATTGATGATTTCTCTGCGTGCCCTTGCTACGGCGCGATATCAATGGAGATGCCGGAGATTCCTCCCGCGCCAATCAAGATGCAGAGCCGACTCCACGCCTTGGGGCAGCGCACGTTCGATCTCATGGTCGACGTCACGAACTACGTCATGTGGGAGTTGGGGCAACCCTCGCACGCTTTTGATGGAGACAAAACGGACAAAATTCGTATCATGCGCTTTTCGCAAATTTTGGAGCACAAAAACGCGTTTGCTCCCGAGGGAATTTTCACTACGCTCGACAATCAGGCGCGCAAAATGCTGCCGGACGACCTTCTCATCACGAGTGACGATGGGGACACGATCACGCCGATTGCGCTCGCGGGCGTCATGGGAGGATTGGATAGCGAAATTACGCCCACAACGAAGCGGATTTTGTTGGAGTGCGCCAATTTTCACTCCGCCACGATTCGTCGCACAGCCGTTCGACTCGATTTGCGCAGCCACGCGTCGCAACGATTCGAGAAGAGCCAACCGCCGATGAATACGCGCGTTGCGGCAGGTCGAATCCTTCAATTGCTCGAGGATTCGGGCGTTTCGTTCCGCGTGACGGGGCGCTACACTTTCGATGGCGACGAAAAGTCGGGGTATCGTCCGCTCACACTTCCGCCGGGGATGTTGGAGCGTCTCGCCGGGATTGATCTCCCGCACGAGGAGATTCTCGCGATTCTCCATTCGATTGGATTCGGCGCAGAGTACGACGCAGATGGCGCGCTCCAAGTGCAGATTCCGCCGTTTCGAAGCGAAAAAGACATATCCATTCCAGAAGATATCGTCGAGGAGGTGCTGCGCGTCTACGGATACGATCGTATTCCGCCGCAAATGCCGTCGATGGAGATTTGCCCGCTCAAGGTCGTGAAAGAATTGCGTCTCGAGCACAAAGCGCGCATTCTTCTCACCTCGGCGCACAAATTCGTCGAAGTGCATAACTATTCCTGGCTGGACGATCATTGGAACGCGACGATTGGCTTCTCGCCTGTGGACGTGATTGAGCTTGCCAATCCGACCGTATCGTTTAATCGTTATCTTCGTACGACGCTGATGCCCAATTTGCTTGCGCTCGTGGGCAAAAACCGTGGCAACCGAGATCGATTCCGTCTCATGGAATTCGGCTCCGTCTACACTGCGATTGATCGTCCGCTGCCGGAGATGGAAGTGGTTGAGACGGATCAGCCGCTCCCCAAAGCGGCAATCGCACGCGGCAAAAATTGGATTAGCCGTTGTTACGAACGCACGCGCCTCGCCGGGGTGAGCTACGCCACGGCAGCCTCCGGCTCGCTCGAAGACCACTATCGCGAAATCAAAGGAGTGCTCGAAGATTTAGCACAGCTTTTGGGCGTTTCGTTCACGTTCGTCGCGGGCACTCCCGATCGCGCGAAGGTCTCCAATGCAGACGCTCCGTGGATGCAGGATGGCTATTGGGTGGAAATCTTCCTCGGGGATTCCTCCAACGGCACGCGCGTCGGCGCTCTCGGCGTTTTGGATGGCAAATTCCTTCAGACGGTCGTTTCGGAAGGTGGGCAGGTCGTGTGGTTCGAATTGGATTATCACAAGATCGACACCTCGTTGTTCCCCGAGACGAGATTCCATCGCCTCCCCGTTTATCCGGGTTCGTGGCAGGATTTCTCCCTCCTTTGGAACATCGACTCGGGCTACGCCGCTCTCGACGAGACGCTGGCGAAATTCACGCACCCACTCCTTTCGGGGCGAGACTTCCTCTACTTTTATAAGGGGAAGGGATTGGAGAAGAATCAGGGGAGCTACACGTGGCGTCTTTGGTTGAGCGCGCCCGACAGAACTCTCACGGGCGAGGACATCGACGACTTCCGCACAAAATGGCTCGCCTTCCTCGAAAAAGAGGGCATTGCGATTCGTGGCTAGTCGGGCGCGGCGCAGCACAGCGCGTCGGATTTTGCGCTAATTTTTATAATATAACGAGCACAACGAAGGATTTTTATGTCAATTAAAAAGCACTACACAAACTACAACAATTGGCGGAAGTTGCACCCGGAAGCGCCCGCAGTCAAAATCGGGGTTTTGGAAGCGTGGATGAAGGAGACGCTCGGCGACGACGTTATCGCGTCCAACGACGCCTTGGATGAAGCGCAATATGAGACGTTCGCCGAGAAACAACTGGAGCAGGACGCGATTGCCGCTACGGCTCAACTCGAGGCGGATCGTCGCAAGAAAATGGCGAAAATTGTCGAACTCGGCTTCGATCCGTGGGGTCATCGCGTGGACGATATCATGTCGATCCGCCAGATTCGCGAGTTGGAGGAACAAGTCCCTTCCGCTCAGGCGCGAGAGGCGGGCGAACATGGTCCCCTCGTTCAGACGACCGGCAGGATTATGCTCCAACGCGGGCAGGGAAAAGTCGTTTTCCTCAATATCAGAGATCGAACCGGCAAGATTCAAGTCATGATCGGCAAAAACCAAGTGGGAGATCGATTCTTCGAGCTTGCGCGCTGTTTTGATTTGGGCGATATTATCTACGTCCAGGGCGAATTGGCGCACACGCAAACGGGGGAACTCACGATCTTTGCGAGCGCGCTTGATTTTATGTCAAAATCGATCAACACGCCGCCCGACAAACATAGTGGGCTAAACGACAAAGAGATGCGCCAAAGAATGAGGTACGTCGACCTCATCCACACCGACGGAGCGTTGGAGAGGTTCATAAATCGCAGCAAAATCATCAGCTCCGTGCGCGCGACGCTCGACGGACAAGGTTTCATCGAGATTGAAGGACCGACGCTCCACGGCATTGCGGGCGGTGCGGCAGCAAGACCCTTCATCACGCACCACAACGCCCTCAACATGGATCTCTACATGAGAATTGCGCTCGAGTTGCACCTCAAGCGCCTCCTCGTCGGCGGAATGGAGCGCGTGTACGAAATTGGTCGCGTGTATAGAAACGAAGGTATCGACACGCAGCACAACCCCGAATTCACGATGATGGAGGTTTATCAAGCGTTTGGAGATTATCATTCAATGATGGATCTCTCAGAAGCGATTGTCCTCAACGCAATTCGTGCAACGGGGCGAGAGGTTTCTCCCGGCGAGCCGGTTGTTTTGCCGTGGGGCGAGGAGGATTCGATCGATTTCACGCCGCCATTTGCGCGCAGAAAGTATTACGATTTGGTGGCGGAGTACGCGAATATCGATCCGTGGAATCCGACTGAGGTCGCACAAAAGGCGAAGTCGCTCGAGATCGAAGTCGAAGGTCGGCACCCAGACGTGATTCTTAACGAGGTCTTTGAGGAGACCGTGGAGCAGAATCTCAACGCGCCGACGTTCGTTTATGATTATCCCGCAAGCATTTGTCCTCTGACGCGACGAAAGGCGGACGACCCGAGAATTGCCGAGCGATTCGAGCTTTTCGTCAAAGGAATGGAGCTGGGCAACGCGTACACGGAGTTGAACGACCCGGACTTGCAGGAGCGACTCTTCATGGAGCAGCTTGCAGGACAGGCGGAGGAAGACTCCATGGCGAAGATGGATCACGATTTTATCCGCGCGCTTCGCTACGGAATGCCTCCCGCCGGCGGGTTGGGAATCGGCATCGATCGTTTGGTCATGCTTCTCACGAACTCGACAAATATTCGCGACATTATTCTTTTCCCACTCCTTCGCGCGGAAGAGAAGAAATAGTCGTCGCTCAGATACGTTTTTTCCAGCCTTTCAAACATGAGGCAGACACGACTTTCATCACTACTGAAGCCGTTTAACCACGCGCGTTCCACATGCAGCGACGTTGTTTCGTGGCTGCTTGCCATCGTTTGCACTCTCGTTTCTCTCTTGGGGCAAGGCGGACTCCACTGCTTTTTGCAGAGTCCGAATTCCCACTGTACGTGTGATTGTCGTTGCGTCGCCCCCCAGCGGAACGACGCAGCGGCGGAGCGCGAGGAACCACAGCTTTCACGCGAGGGTTCTACTCAAACGATCGTTGGCGGCATTTGTCCGGTCTGCCAATTTTTCCAAACATACCATCTTTTTAACGACTTCTCGGCTATCATCTTGGCGCAAACTGAGTTTGAATTTTGCGCTATCGATCGCCAAGAACGTCCATCCTACGGTGTTTTTTCTGCTTATTGGGGGCGTGCCCCGCCGATTTCCCTTCTTTCTTAATTTTTGTGAAGTTTCTCCGTTTTGGTTCAATTTCGGTTGTATATGAGTGAGACTTCCTCAAGCGATTCCAAATCCCTTCGCTCCTCCCCCGTATTGCGCTTTGTGCGATGGCTGGTTGAGGTGGTTTTGTGTGGGGATTCTTGGGTGCTGGGTGGTTTTATACTCAATCGCATTTAAAATTCCGTTTTTCGCGACGCTTTGCGAGCCGTGGTGCGAAGCTCCAACGGCGGACGGAATCGGAAATTTTAACACGAAGTATTATAATACTTTTCGTTGAAATTTCCGACGGCGGACGGAACGGGAAATTTCAACGCGAGGTATTATAAAACACCCCTTTTGGGTAGAAAGAAGGATTATTATGAAAAAAGGTTTTACTCTCATTGAACTGTTGATCGTGATCGGTCTCTTGGCGGCGTTGGCTGCGATTCTGTTGCCGTCTTTGATGGGCGATCGAGAGGAAGCGCTGAGCGGTATCGACTCCTACAACGCAGCAGGAACACTCCGAACTCTTCGTCAGTTTGAAACGCTAACCAGCGGACGTCTGCCGAACGGAATGCACGCAGGGCTTCAAGAATACGACGGATCAGACCCCATGAACGGAATTTCTGCGACTTTTCGTGAAAATATGCACGTCGACACGCTGACGGAAGAAGAAATCGAGGCTCTGAATTCTGTCGGAATCACGAAACTTGCCTACGGAAGCGGCGACCCGAATGGAGGCTCGCAAGACGAAATCATCGGCTACCATACGCTTGACACTAACACGAACGTCGTGAAAATCACAGACCATTGGGGACACGATCATGGCGGCTCCGAGCATGGAGACCACAACCATGGCGAGCTTTCCTTCAATGGAAAAACGATCGAAGTCCTTTATAATGAGGGGTATTCGACGACCATTCCAATGTTCATCGCACCCACGACCGACTGGACCGCGCCGAGCACAACGCAATGGACGAAGGGGTTCAGCGTTGGTATGGACATACCGGGGAAATGCCCGATTTCGGACTCGGATTTTCCATACTATATCGCGTTTGTCGGTATCAAAACTGGCTCTGCGACATACAGCGTAACAACGCCGGAGCACGGGACTGCGCCGATGCCTGAGTATCATGAGGCGGGAACACTGGCAGCCATGGAGGAGCATATCATCGATGCATTCGATGGTGAAAACGACTGGACGGCAGGCTCGTTCACCAACAACGCTGAAGGAACGCAGGGAACCATGACAGCGACCTACGACGACGGAACAAACACGGCAGCCGTGACCTACACCGTGACATACGATTCCTCGCCAACCGCCAAGTTGCTCGGCACCTCCTGCCCAGAATGCGGCGTGATCAACCCGTAGTTGCAGGACTGCAGGTGGTTGGCGGAGGAGGTTTCTCCCTCGCCAACCTCGAGCTTAAAAAGGATCAGTCGTCGATGATTTTATACTCATCGTGCTTTAACTCGTTCTCCTTTAAAATTCCCGTTTTGCGAGCCGTGGTGCGTAGCTCCAACGGCGGACGGCACCGGAAATTTCAACGAGAAGTATTATAAAATACCCATTTTGCGCGACGCTTTGCGAGCCATGGTGCATAACTCCAACGGCGGACGGAAGTGAGAAATTTCAACGCGAAGTCTTATAAACTTCTGGAAACGTTCTCCCTTTGTTGTGGTAGTCAAGACCATAGCCGACGATAAACTCGTCGCCGACCTCCAGGCCATAAAAGTCGAGCGAAGCGTCACTTGCCAACTTCCTTGGCTTGTAGAACATCGTCGCTGTATAAACGGATTGCGCACCCCGGTTTTTTAGGTGCTCAACCGCGAATTTCAACGTCGCCCCGGAATCCGCAACGTCGTCAAACAAAACAACCTCCCTGCCAGCGGGCGACACTTGGATATCGGCATAAAGCGCCAACTCGCCTTGCTGTGTTCCTGAATACGAGGATATCGTGAGAAAATCCATTTCAACCGGAAAATTCAAATGCCGCAAGACGTCAACAAAAAAGAAGACGCCCCCTTTTAATAAACAAACCATTAGCGGATTCCGACCCGCGAACGTTTGGTTCAACTCTGTAGCGACGCGCTCGACGGCGGACGCAATTTCGGATTGCGTAATGTAGGGTTGAAAAATCTTATCGTCGATCTGAATATTCGCCATGACTCCTCCTCCAAAAGAAACGGGCACGAAAAAACCGCCGCAAAAAACGACGGTTTCTGAAGTACTCTATTATCGTTCTGCGTGAAAAACCCGAACTTATTCGGCAGCCTTCTCGGCAGCCTTCTTCGCCTTCGCCTTTGCGCGTCCACGAAGTTTCTTCGGTGCCTTCTTTTCGCCCTCCACCTTCTTCACCTCAACACGACGCTCGACAAGACGTGTTGCCTTGCCAACTCTGTCGCGGAGGAAGAATAGCTTCGCACGACGGACTTTTGCCGAACGCACGACTTCCACTTTCGCGATGCGGGGAGAATTGAGGGGGAACTTACGCTCGACACCCTCACCCTGAACGATGCGGCGCACCGTGAACATTTCGCGCGTCCCGGAACCGCTGCGTGCAATAACGACACCCGTGAAAACTTGGATGCGTTCCTTCTCACCTTCAATAATTCGGCAATGAACGTTGACGGTGTCGCCAATCGCGAATTGGGGAATTTCCGTCTTTATGCTGGTCTTCTCGACCAGATCCATGATTTTTTGACTCATGAGTAAACCCTTTCAAAACATGTACGTATTGTTAATCTTCTCTACTTGATTCGCGCGGAATCATGATAAATCACGCTTGCGACGATTTCTCTTTTTCTTGTTGCGATTTTCCCAAAGCTCCTCCATCTCAGGAGTTATGAGGTCTGGTCTTCTTTCTTTCGTGAGGAGCCAACTTTGTTCTTCACGCCACTTTTCGATGTTGGCGTGATGCCCCTGAAGCAAAATCTCCGGCGCGGACAGCCCACGAAATTCTCTGGGTCGCGTGAATTGAGGAGCCTCAAGGAGTCGATTTCCCGAGGAAAAGGAATCCGTCACGGAACTCAACTCATCACCCAACGCGCCCGGCAAAAGTCGCATGACGGCTTCCATAATCGCCATCGCCGCAACCTCGCCACCATTCAGGACATAATCCCCAATGGATATTTCGTCCGGCTTGAGAATCTGACGCACTCGGTCGTCAAATCCCTCGTATCTTCCACACAAAAAAACCAGTCTCGACTCCTCCGCCAGTTCCTCGGCAACCGTCTGCCGAAAGACACGACCTTGTGGAGTCAATAAGATCAGACGCCCGGGAAAATCAGCATCCTCTCTCGTCTCATCGCCTGCGAAAATCTGGGAGTTCTCTCCCCAACAACCATTTTGAACGCTTTCCACACACCCGACGACCGGCTCCACCTTCAATACCATTCCAGGACCGCCGCCGAAGGGACGATCGTCCATCGTTTTGTGACGATCTCGCGTCCAATCGCGCATATTGTGAATTCCAACCGAAATGAGTCCCTTCTGAATCGCCTGATGAAAAAGACTTTCCCCGAGATAGTGCGTGAACATTTCTGGAAAAAGCGTGCATACATCAAAACGCATGGGACAGTCTCATTCCTACTCCTCGGTCGGATTCTCTTCCACCGAAGCTTCTTCCGTCTGCGCACTCATCGAAGTACGCGCAACGGTGGGACGAGGACGACGCGCAAACGCCAACTTTTCCTGAGCAACGCGCTGCTGCTCCAAATGAGTGCCGTTCTTGCCATATTTCTTAATCAAAACCGCAACTTTCGGGGTCGGCTGGGCACCAACACTCAACCACTTCTCGACGCCCTCAACGTCCAAAACGACGCGCGCGTCCGTATCCGCAATCATCGGATCATACGTACCAAGCTCCTGCAAAACACGACCACCTCGCGGCGCTCGCGAATCCATCGCACAAATTCGATAAAACGGGCGATGAAGACGTCCTAATTTTTTCATTCTAATTCGGACTGCCACTGGATTTACTCCTTCTTAACAATAACATGAACTATCCGACATGGCAAACAACATGCCGGCGACCAAAATCGGGGAAATCCCGAAGTTGTACGACTACACCCACGGCGGCGCTTTCTCTGGCGAAAACCAAACCGGAGCTGATTATACTAGCGCTTCTTTTAACGCTTCTTTTTCTTTGCCTTCTCTCGCTTCTTGCGCAATTTTGCCTTCTCTTGCGACGAGAGACGCTTCCCTGTGTTCCCTTTTTGGGGTGCCATCTCGGCAGTGGGATTCGCCTGCATCTGCTTCATAAGCTGCTGCATTGCTGCGATTCGCCCCCCGGCACCCATCGTGGACATCTGCTTCATGATCTGCGCCATGCCTTGGAATTGCCGAATGAGATCCTGCACCTGCTTGGGCTGAACCCCCGCACCCTGAGCAATTCGGCGGCGGCGCGATGAGTCGATGATTTGCGGCTTGCTCCGCTCGTCAGGTGTCATAGAATGAATAATTCCACCGATTTTATTCATTTCCTTGTCAGCATCTGCATCGCCCATCATCCCCGCGAGACGATCCATTCCCGGGATGAAACTCATGATTTTGCTGATCGAACCCAAACGCTTCGTTTGAGACATCATTCTTTGAAAGTCGTCGAGAGAAAACTCACCCTTCTTGAGGCGCTCCTCTTGACGCACCATCTCCTCTTGGTCGAACTCCTCCTGCGCCCTCTCGATGAGGGTGAGCATGTCTCCCATGCCCAAGATTCGCCCCGCCATTCGATCGGGGTGGAACTCCTCGAGCGCCTTGAGTTGCTCGCCCGTTCCGATGAACTTGATCGGGACACCCGAGACGTGTTTGAGCGAAATTGCCGCACCACCGCGCGCGTCGCCATCGAGCTTCGTCATAATGACGCCGTCCAGCTCCAAGGCTTCGTTAAACGCCTTCGCACTATTGACGGCATCCTGCCCCGTCATCGCGTCGACCACCAAATAAACCTGATCCGGCGCGCAACGCTGCTCGATTCGCACCAACTGCTGCATCAACTCTTCATCGATATGCAGACGCCCCGCAGTGTCGAGAATGAGGACGTCGCACCCGCTTTTCTTGGCGTGCTCCAACGCGTTTGAGCAGACTTTCACGGGATCCGTCGCGCCCGGCTCCGCATACACGGGTATATCAAGCTGCTCACCCAAGACTTGAAGCTGCTGAATTGCCGCAGGACGCTGAAGGTCTGCCGCCACAAACATCGGCTTGCGCCCGCGCACCTTAATCATTCGACCCAGCTTGCCTGTGGTGGTTGTTTTGCCGGAACCTTGCAAACCGCACATCATGAGCGTGGTGACACCGGTTCCCTTCAGATGCAGAGACGAATCGACCGGTCCCATGAATTCGACCAACTGATCATGTACGATCTTGACCAGCTGCTGGGTGGGATTGAGGCGCTTCATCACGTCCTCGCCCAGCGCTTTTTCGGAAACTTTCTCCATAAACGCTTTGGCAGCGGGATAGCTCACATCCGCCTCCAGAAGCGCCTGTTGAACCATTTGCAAACCCTCGCGCATGTTGGATTCCGTGAGTCTGCCAGTCCCCTGCAACTTGCGCAGCGCAGCGCTCAGCCCATCTCGTAATGATTCAAACATATCTTTATTTTCCGTTTATCGTCTCTTTTCTACAAAAATACAGGCTGACAATTATACCCCCATTGAAAAAAATTGCAAGAGGGGGCGTTATTCTGAATTGCTCTCGTTTTGGGAAACAAAGGTTTTTCGTTTTCCACGCAACTCGCCAATCCATCGACGGTCGCGAACGAAGTGCCATATCAGAAGCTTTTGGAAGGAGAGTTTGAGAGGAAACAAATTTTCAAAAATGCTCCCTCTCAAAGGGTTGGAAGATCGCCAGTCAAAACGATTGTGTTTATAAGATTGATACAACAGTATATCCAACGGCTGCTCATTTTTGTAAAAACCCAAATTCACTCAAGTGTCCGCATAAGCGCGTTGAAAAATCTCGACGTACTATACAAGTTCTCCGTCTCCACCCAAGCGCTGTACTTCTCCCAACTGGCTTAGTTTTCTGAGGATAGTTTTTACTTTGTGTCGTAGGCAATCCGCTTGTTTTCCCACGTCATCGGGCTCGATTGTCTCAGTATCCAGTGCCTTGACAATATCTGGGTAAGACAGCCCCTTTTCAAATCGAGCCATAAGGAGGTCGAAATCTTGGGGCTCCAAGTGTTTGCACATGATATTGTGCAATTTTTCCGCGATTTCGTTTTCCATGGTTTCTTGAACATGGTTGTGAGCATCCGCAGGCTCGTACCCATCGCACCCCCCGCCTCCATCTATAGGTGCCGCAGGATGCCTGTTTAGTTGCCTGTACTTATCAATCATGACGCAAAAAATCGTTTTTCGAAAGAGCTGCATCAGATTTTCGACGCTCCCAAAGGGTTCCAAATCATCCATTCTTCCCAAAAAACCGCTTGCTCTCATATAGGCACAAATAGCAACGGAGGTGCCCTCAATTCTCGCTCCTTCGCCACGGGTTATGCGCTTGGCATAAAGTCGAATATCTTCAAAGAGCGCTCCAGCGATTTCGCGCGCAATCTCTTGTCGCTTTTCAG
Source organism: Planctomycetia bacterium (assembly GCA_030527105.1). Lineage (GTDB taxonomy): Bacteria > Planctomycetota > Planctomycetia > Pirellulales > Thermoguttaceae > RGIG3701. The sequence continues at coordinate 35,479 of JAUNBK010000003.1, read as the reverse complement.
GAGTCGCGGCGGAAAAGTGCCTTTTTAGAGTATCGAACTGCTCGTTTGTCAAGCCATTTTCCCCATTCCTGACATTTTCCCCCGCATTGCGCTCCGCCTCATTTTCTGGGTCAGAAGGTATCTCTTTTTTGTCGTCTTCTTCCATTTTTTCCTCCATATAAAGGACCGTTACCGGATTGGTTCAACCGAAAGACTCATGTTGCCATATTATTCTGGTGTGAGGGGAACATTTTGTGGGGTGAAAAACATCGACAAAAGATTCCACATCGACAGTCTTATTCTAGCATAAAAAACCGTGTTGTCAAGCTAAAAGATGTTGAAACGGCGGAAATTTTTGAGATTTTTTGTTTTTTTCGAGTTCTCACAGATCAATGAATTCGAGCTCCTGTATAAAGTGCGATGTGTATAACTCAAAAAAATCGAAAAAAAGACAATATTTTGCAAAATTTTATTCGTTTTTGTCGTTTCGTTCCGTCTGTATATATGGGGTGGGAGAATAGGTGTTGCTTTCGGTGACTCTCCTTGTGTTTGTGTTTTCCCCACCAGATACCTACTTCCTGAATGTTTTGGGGAGGCTCTTCGGGAAATGCAAATTGTCACAATCGTTTTTTCACAATGCCTCATTAAAGTACGATGAGTATCGTGAATTAGTTGTAAGGATTGATCTAATTATGAACAAGTACAACCAAATGTTTCGTTTTACTAACGCGCTCTTGGCGATAATGCCAGAATCAATTGAACTGCAATGGGATCGTACAATTCTGCTTGAAAGAATGGCAGACGTTGCCCTGATGGAGGGAAATATACCCGAGGCTCTGAATCTCTTTCAAGAATCCATTAGCCTAAAAGAAAAAATGTTCGAAACCGCAAACCAAAAGAAGGAAATGCGGAACTCTCGCTCGTGGGATGAAAGACGCATTGCCTTTGCAAAATCGTGTACATGTTTCGCTCGGATTTGTCGCTCGAGGCGTCTCTTTCATGAAGCAGCAGCAACCCTGCAAAAAATTATTGTCGTCTTAAAAATGGACGAATTCTATGAAGAAAAGAAGCAAGCTGAACAACTTCTTCAAGACTCCTACCAAATACTAGACGAAATACTTTCGTGGGAAAATTGGTCCCAATCGTCGGATCAAAAGAAAAACAAGCCGTAACACTCAATCAAAGAATGGCGATTAGCGGTTTGAAGGAAAATCATTTCCCCTTCCAAACCGCTTCCGCCTCTTGCTTTCCCAAAAACCTACTTAAACAACATTCCACAATACCCAACGACGCTGTTTTTCTCGCCGGAAAAATCTGCGGAAGTCGCGTAGCCCGTTTGATATGCTTCGTTGAGGATATCCAACTCGCGCAGTGTCATCATCATGAGCGCGACGGGAAGGACTCCGCACATCGATATCTTGTTCTTGCGAACGATTTCGAGCATCTTTTCAGGGTCGCGATCCAACATCGCTTGAACCGCAGGCGCATCAATTCGGCGCGTTTCTTCGTCCGACGCGTAGTGATTCATATCCGTCGACGCGATCAAAAGCGGACGCACCGGCAGTGTTCGAATCCAACGAGCGAGTTGCTTTGCCGCTTCGGGGATAGCCTCAGCCCCACCCGCCATGAGAGCACCCACGACGTGCGCGCCGGGGGCGAGGCGAGTCAAAAAGGGGAGAATCACTTCTATCGAGTGCTCTCTCTCGTGCGCGAGCGCGTCGAGTTGAAAGCGCGGAACGGCAGCGGCAAGTCCCCGAGCCAGATTCACATCCCCCTCCATGGAGCGACCGGGCAAATTCCAACGCGACGTTGGGGACACCGCCCAATCGACTCCATTTGGATGATGCTTTGGCGCGAAAACAATTACCCTGGAGGGGAACTGAATCTGCTTGAGCGTCTGCGCGGCAAGATTCGCAGAATACGTCCACCCTGCGTGAGGAACGACGGCTCCCGCCCAAGGTTTTTGCTCTGGCATATGTTCGAAAAGTGCGTCGAGAATCGATTGCATCTCCTCAGGGATGTGTGGGTAGAACTTGCCCGCGACAAAGGGGGCGCGTGGGTCGGTCTTTTCCAATGGTTTTTGGACGGTGGACGTCACGAATTGAATGTCGGAACAAGCAACGCGCGCCGTGAAAATTCGCGTGTTCTCGTCCTCAGGGAATTGGGAATGCGTCACAACGTCCTTCAAAATAGAAGCAGGTTTCTTGCCCGGCGCGTATGCGAGCGTCCATTTCCCAAAGCGCACCGCAAGAATGCCCCCCGTCTGCGTGTCGAGCTGCTCGACATTCGCGTTGCGCGCGTCTCCCGCAGGTTGGACATCCCAAAAAATACAGAGGGACGTCTTGAACGCATGTTCCGGCGTCACCCCATTGTGGCGCATCGACAATGCCGCATTCCTCGCGAGGTTGAGCAGCATGGGCTGCAACGGCTGCGGGTCGTTCAAAAAGAATTGCGCGCAGTCGGCGGAAATGTTGCCGAGACGAACTCGCAGACAGGCTCCGCTCACTTCTCCATCAAACACCCCAGGCAGGTAGAAATCTGGCACCGCCTCCACAAAAATCTTCCGAATGTTTCGATAGCAATGATCCGCCAGCATTGCCAAGTCTTTTTTCTGCGGACCGCGTGGTGGGAGCACGATTTGGTCGCAAAGCTCTTCAGGAAGGGTGTTTTTAAGCGTATCCTTGAGAACAATCCCTCTAAAACGAAAGACGAGCGTTTTTTCGTCGCACCACGCCTGAGGCGGTAGTCCCGCTTTGACGCAAGTTTGTTCGAGAAATTGACGCGGCGCAAGTCCCATCTCTTCCGCAACGCCCGGGAGGAGAAGCCCGCGTTTGTCACCGCACACCACCAAAAGTCCATGCTTGCCGATCTCGACGAACTTTTCGCGATCTTGCCCTGCCGCTCCAATAAGTTCGAGACCATAGAGGATCCAAACGTCCATCTCCATTTCGTTAATTTCGAAATTTTGGATGGGGGGGAATCGAAGATCATCGACCGCCGCACGATAAGCGGCGCGGTCCAACGCCTCGCGCAGGTTGAGCGACTCTCCGAGCCATCCGCAGCAGGCGCGCAATTTGTGGAAGCGGCGGAGTGTGACGAACGCACCATAGACGGGTGTGTCGCCAGCCTCAAGCAGGTCTTCCGAGGTGATTTCATCGTCCAGACGACTTATTGTCATGGCAGTTTTTCTGCCAGCGGCACGCAGAATAGCGCGCTTCTGTTCTTCCGTGAACTGAGGAACGATTTGACTACTCATATAAAAGGAACTTTGTACCGCCTCGAATTCCTTATCGGCGGATGAAAAGGTTGATTAAACAAATTGGACGTAACCAATAAAAAACAGGCACGCGGTCGTTTTATTATACCCTGCTTGTATACTCGTTCCCCTTTAAATTCCCGTTTTATGCGGCGTTTTGCGAGCCGTGGTGCGCAAGCTCCAACGGCGGACGACACCGGAAATTTTAACGAGAGGTATTAATATACACTCCACGCGAAAAACACGCAGCGGAGCGCCAAACGACGCTCCCATGTAACGAAGCATAAAAACGACCGCGCGAACGTGCCCAAATAGGCACCCTACTCCACAGGATTCATATTCGCCCGAGTCGACCACAAACCTGTGGATGGCGAGTTAATGAAATAAATCACCTCGCCATTCGGCATCGTATTGTAGCCATTTTTCAGCGTTGCAAGATCATAACGACGCAACGTTTCGTCCAAATTTCTGGACTCGTATCCAACCCCCTCGATTTCCTCAGGAGTCAGCCCATCCGTCACGTAGATGATGTGGAATCGTCCTTCACTCGAACCATGAATCAAGTGAGCGGTTCCGTGAGTAAGGTCCTGGAGATCGGAATTCTCCTTCCACAAGCGCATGATATTCTCCGTGCCGGAATATCCGTACTTGCGAATGAGCGCATCCACATCAGGCTGCTCGCCGAATCTCTTAAGCCCCGGCGCAACGATGAGAAGCTCGCCACCATTTTGCATCGCTTTCCGTGTACGATAAATGGCTTTGTTCGCGACCCACGTGCTTTGGAACTCGTCGGGCTGCATATAAGCGATCACTTTTTGGAGTGGTCGGACGATTTTGATATTCTGTTTTTGAGAAAGTTTCGCCGCCTCCATATAAACTTCGCGATCCTCGCCGACAAACACACCGGTGTGCTCAAGGTTCCCATTTTCGTCGTAAGCCATCGTAAGCTCAAAATAGACGTCGGGCAGCTTCGAGAGGAAATCTTCCTCCATTTTGTTGTAGCAGGCGCGCAAAGGAGTAACGAGACAACCGAGGTTGTTTTCGATACCGCAACATGCCGCCATCATGTGGGACGCGCAAATTGTCGGCTTGCCGCCCAGTCCGATGAAATAGTTTTTGTTGTGATTCGCAAAGCCCAAGACTTCGTGAGGCACCACGTGCCCGACGTTGATGATTAAATCCCAATCCCCCTCGAGCAGGAACGTGTTAAGCGACACGGGAATAGACCAATTCGCTTTTCCATTCGAGGCTTCTTTCACGAATTTTGCGGGCAATTCTCCGATGGTTTTGCACCCATCCCGCCAGTCGTGAGCGTGAATTCGGTCCAGAGGGATAGAACCGAACATCTTGCGATTCTGCTCCGGCGTGTGAGGTACATGCTGTCCCAATGTCGGAATAACGTGAACTTCAGCCTTTTTGGAGAAGACCTTATAAAGCTCCTCGGTGATCCAACCGGCACCACAATGCGCCCTCGTAATGTCTGGCGGAAGAAGAAGAACGCGCTTCGGGTTTTTGCAAAAACGCAAACGCGCCTCATCTGCCATTCGGTGTACGAGCTCTAAAACATACTGACGACCGAGTCGCCCTGTTGATGAAAACCATGTCATGTGATATGACCCCTTACTGCAAAATCAATAAAAACAAAACTTTATAATACTTCGCGTTGAAATTTCCCGTTCCGTCCGCCGTCGAAGCTACGCACCACGGCTCGCAAAGCGTCGCGCAAAACGGGAATTTTAAACGACGATGAGTATATACACCCTCCCCCTCCCTCTCGAAGTCGTTTTATGTTTGGTTGCTTGACGGAGTGGATGATTTTTGCCATACCGAAAATTTTATGGACGACGAGTATAAAACGCGAACACACGATACCAACAGCACCACGGCGCGTACGAGGAAAACGAAAATACTGCGTTACTCCTCTTTATCGTCATTTGTGCGGCTTCGCTCCATTCTCTTTTCCTGCGCGTCCGTGGAAGCTCTAGCGACCTAAAATCGCACCGAAATCGGTGAAATTATTCATGGCGCTGGTGCCGGAGATGCTCGCCCCTTGTTTGTCGGAGGGGGACATCAACTGTTTATAAACGGTGGCGTCGACGCCTGCGGCGTACACGACATGCGCGTCCGCAAAAGCAAGGTGCGCTCCCTGACCAGGATGATAGCTCGCTGGGCGCGCGTGGGCGGCGTTGCTTGATGTGGACTTGTGGTCTTGTCCATACGCGGTCGTAACTCCCCCTCCCCACAAGATGCCGTACTCGTACAAGGATGTGCTGTTCCACTGCGTTGATTGTGTGTTTTCTCCAAAGAGAATCGTGTAGGAGGTTCCGTCCAAAGACGCAATGCGATCGACCGAGTTGCGAAGAGACTCCATTCTCGTCGCGGTGGCGGGTCCCTTGCTAAACGCGCCAACGTCCGCCATGGGGATTTTCTTGCTGGTGCTGTAGCCATCGAAACCGCAGTTTGCGGCGTACGAAAGCGGGGCGGCAAGATTTCTCTTGCGAGGATGCGACGGGCAGAAAAGCGTCGGAATCGCCTTCGTGGGGGTGTTTCCTTCAAGCCACGAGTTTCCCAGGGATTCCTCACCAAGCGCCGGGAGGAGCGGAATCACCCAACAGCCCGGATTGCCCTGATAGTACGGAAATGTTCCGTTGTTCGTTTGATAACCTATCACGGCGAGAGAGACTTGCCGAATGTTGTTCATGCACTCGCTTTGTCGAGCGGAGGCGCGCGCCATTTGGACTGCCGGAAGCGTAAGACCGACAAGGACGCCGATAATTGCAATCACGACAAGAAGCTCCACGAGCGTGAAAGCGTTTCTCTTGATTGATTCTCTTTTCTTCATGATCGTTTACTCCCCTTTGGCGGAAATATACTCGCTCTCTTTTAAAATTCCCGTTTTGCACGACGCTTTGCGAGCCTTGGTGCGTAGCTCCAACGGCGGACGGCACCGGAAATTTCAACGAAAAGCATTATAATTTTTGCGTTATGAAGGGAGCACCACTCCCACTCATCCCCCATACATTACACTACGTACCATTTTGCCCTAAAAGTCGAAATAAATCCAGCCCCTCCTAGAGGATTTTTTTAAATTTTTCAAGAAATTTAGCCGTGGGGGCTAGAAATTTCCGAAAAATTAAGCACAATAGAAGGAGTGGGGAATGTTTTCTCCTCCCAATCAATGACCGTGTCGATTCCGTCGTCGTTCGTTTTGTCGAAATTGCGACGGACGCCGTGAGAGATTTCACACGGCGGGACAATAAATATTCGAAACTAAACAAGGGACTCCTGCGTAATAAAGGCAGGACACATACAGCAGTTTTTTCCAAAAGCAAAGGAACCTAATACCATGCGTTCACACACACATGCTCGTCGCGCGGGCTTCACGCTCGTTGAGCTTCTTGTAGTCATTGCCATTATCGGCATATTGATGGGGCTTTTGATGCCTGCCGTGATGTACGCTCGCGCCGTGGCACAACGTGCTTCGTGTACCGCGCGGCAGAGAAATATCGCGATCGCCATTATTTCCTTCGAAAACTCCAAACAAAGGCTTCCCTATCTCTCCACAAACGAGGGATACGCATGGACGGCACAAATTCTCGAACAATTGGGCTTGGGGAAACATGCTCAGTCGTACGCGAATGGTTCGTTGACAACCAACACAAGTGTTCCGCTCAACGAGTTTAAGTGTCCCTCGGGAGACGTTGATCGCCCCGGCTTGAGCTACGTTGCCAATGCAGGAACACAGGAGACCGGCAAAGCGAATACGTCCAACCCGACCGCAGAAGTGCGTGGCTCTGGTCTTTTCTTCGTACAAGGCTCCGATAGAACCAAAACCTACAAAAGCTCTCTCTCCAGCGTGAAAGATGGCACGGGGTACACCATCCTTCTCTCCGAGAGATTGAAGACGAAACCCGCGAGTCTCACCGCGAACAGTTGGCAAGTGACGGCGAGTTATTGGCAAAATGGTGGGAATGAACAAAACGCCAAAAATACCGTTGGGCTAACGTGGAACTCCGGCAACATCAGTAGCACCTCGCCGTCGAATTATTATCCGCACTTTCCTTCGAGCAAGCACTCCAACACGAACAATGTCGCTTTTGCCGACGGCAGCGTGAAAGGGATAAGTCGCACGATTTACTACAAAACGTACGCTTCGCTCATGTGTCCCGACGACGCGAGCGTGAATTCGAGTTTGACTTACGAAGACGACCCGAATTTCAAACAGTAGAGACGCCCCCCCCTTTTGGTTCCGCAGCATGAAAAAGATTCTCCCTTCAGAACGACCCGAAATATCCCTGGCACTTTTATTTCCCCTTGTGGCGGCGTTTTTTTACGCTTTGTCAAGCGTCTGCATGAGGGCGGCGGTCGTTGAGGAGGGAGCGGAGCTTCCGTTTCTTGCGATTCGCGAAGGGCTGACGTGCCTCGTTGCGCTGCCGATTTATTTGTGGCAGCTCCAGCGCGGAACCACTCCTCACCCGGGAGCAAAGATACTCGTGGCGTTTCTCGCCGCCGCGCTTGCGGTGCAGCTTTTTGGGAATATCGCCCAGATGATCTCCTTCCGCTTCATCGGAATGGGCGTGAGTGTGGCAGCGAGTTGGGCGGGGACGCTCGTTTTCGCCCCCATGATCGGGTGGTTTCTTCTGAGCGAACCGTTTCAAAAGAAGGCGCGTATCGCAACACTCATCACACTTTGCGCGGTGTTTTTCTTGGGGGCGGGAGCCAACCTTCAAACCGAGAGCGCCCTCGGGTGGCACAACGCTCTAGCTCTCGTTTTCGTGATCCTCAGCGTGCTTGCAGGGGGTGTTTTCTCCCTCTCCAACGGTCTTGTGCAAAAACTAACCTCGCTCGGGAACTCCCCATTTCTCGCGGTCGTTGCGCTCCCCGGCGCGGGATTAATCTCCCTCACACTCCTCGAGCAATTCCTCCATGGCGGCGCGGGCTGGTCGCTTCTCACACAATGGACGCTCTTCCTCGCTCTCTCCGCCGGCGTGGCGAATTTCATCGCCTTCTTCGCGCTCACGTTGGGGCTTCATTATCTCGGAATCGTCCGCGTGAGTCTCATCAATCTGCTCCAGCTTATTTTCGTCCCGCTCATGGGATACTTCCTTTTTGCGGAACCAATAAATGCGTGCATCGCTTCCGGGATATTCCTCACCCTCTGCGGTGTCGTTGTTGCCAACAAACCAAGCTCAAGTGGCAAGCAGGACGACCGAGAAGGGGCGTGCACACAATGAGCTATATCAACCCTAATTTGCAATTTGCCCGGCACGGTTTTATTTGGCACGGTGGCACAAAACCTTGTGTCCCGGACTAACTTCCACAAGCGGCGGCGGAACCTCCGTGCAAATGGGGAGTTTCATCGGGCAGCGCGTACAAAAACGGCAATTTTTCGGAGGGTTCATCGGACTCGGAACGTCTCCCTGTAGCAAAATCCTCTTCTGGCGCCGGCTCTCGTCCAACGTCGGCATGGAAGACAATAACGCCTGCGTGTATGGATGGACGGGGTTGCGATACAACTCCTCGCTCGGCGCGCTCTCCACCATTTTGCCCAAATACATCACGGAAACGCGGTTCGATAAGTACTGCACGACCGATAAATCGTGCGAGATGAAGAGATACGTGAGACCGTTTTCTTCGCGAAGTTTCACGAGAAGGTTGATGATTTGCGACTGAATGGAGACGTCCAACGCAGAGATCGGCTCGTCCAAAACGACAAATTTGGGCTTAAGAACCAACGCCCTCGCAATGCAGACGCGCTGACGCTGCCCTCCCGAGAATTCGTGAGGATATCGATAGAGACAGGTGGCGTCCAGCCCGACTTTTTCCATGACTTCCATGACACGCTCGAGCCGCTCTTTGGGCGTTCCGATTTTTTGAACGATAAGCCCTTCCTCAATGATCGAGCGAATGGTCATACGCGGATTCATGGAGCCGTAGGGGTCTTGAAAGACGATTTGAAGATCGCGACGGAGTTTTTTGAGCCGCTCATTATACGTCATAAGAACGTTGTCTTCCCCAAAAAGCACCTTGCCCCCGGACGCAGGGATGAGACGCAGGAGGGCGCGCCCCGTGGTGGTTTTGCCACAGCCGCTCTCGCCAACAAGACCAAGCGTTTCTCCCTCATTAATGTCGAAGGAGACGCCGTCCACTGCTTTCACGTGCCCAATGGTTCTCTGCCAAAAACCACGACGCACCGGGAACCAAACTTTCAAGTTCTGCACGGATAATAATGTTTTATTGCTCATTTCTTCTGTTTCTTTTGCGCTTTCGAGGAATGATTGCTTTGACGCGCGAAGTGGCATCGCACGAGGTGCCCAGGATCGATCTCCACCAACTCCGGCTCACGCTGCCGGCATATCTTCTCGCACATCGGACACCGTGGGTGAAACTTGCACCCACTCGGGAATTGAAGAGGACTCGGCACCGCCCCCGGGATGGAGAAGAGCGTTTTTTTCTCCTCGTTTTCCTCCAAAATGTTGCCCAACTCGGGTCGCGATTTGAGTAGCCCAAGCGTGTAGGGGTGACGCGGATTTTTGAATATCGTCTTTACGTCGGCGGTCTCGACCACCTTGGATGCGTACATCACAACGACTCGCGACGCAATCTCGGCAATCACGCCCAAATCGTGTGTGATGAACATAATCGACATTCCGAGCGACTGTTGCAGGTTGCGCAGGAGGTCGAGAATCTGCGCCTGAATCGTGACGTCCAACGCCGTGGTCGGCTCGTCCGCAATGAGAAGTTCTGGATTGCACGAGAGCGCCATGGCAATCATCACTCTTTGACGCATTCCCCCCGAGAATTGGTGGGGAAACTCGCGCGCCCTCTGTTCCGCCTCAGGAATTCGCACCTGCCGCAGCATTTCGACAGCCCGATTCCACGCGTCCTCTTTTGATATTCCCGGGTTGTGGAGCAATACCGCTTCTGAGATTTGGTTCCCAACACGAAAAACAGGGTTGAGCGACGACATGGGTTCTTGGAAAATCATCGCAATATGCTTGCCTCGATACTTGCGCATCTCCGCTTCGGAGAGCGTGAGAAGATCGACACACTTCGCTGAATCGGATTTGTCGGACTTCGCATGATGAAAGAGAATTTCTCCACCCACCACGCGCCCGGGGGGAGCGACCAAGCCCATAATGGACATTGCGGAGACGGACTTTCCGCAGCCGCTTTCTCCAACGACACCCACCGTCTCGCCGCGCGGGATGGCAAAAGAGACGTCGTCCACCGACTTGGCGACACCCTCGTCCGTGAAAAAAGAGGTTTTAAGGTTCTTAATTTCCAAAAGCATGTGCTATTTTCCTCTCTGCCGTGGGTCGGTGGCTTCTTGGAGCGCTTCCCCAATGAGGTTGTACGCCAAAACGGTAAGAAAAATCATGGAGCCGGGGAAGAAAGCGAGCCACCACATCGAAAGGTTGCGATTTCCTTCGCTTAAAATCGTTCCCCAACTCGCAACGCTAGCGGAGGAGCCGATGCCGAGGTAGCTCAAACCACTCTCCGCAAGGATGGCACCCGCGATTCCGAACGTGATTGGAACGAGAACGGGCGCAAGTGCGTTGGGGAGAATGTGTCGAAAAATGATACGGAACTGGCTGGCTCCAAGCGCCCGCGCCGCCGCGACGTACTCGCTCTGCTTGAGTTTGAGGAACTCTCCTCGCGTGAGTCGCGCAATTCCGGGCCAGCCCATGAGACCTATGATCGTCATCGTGTGCCAAATCTCCGGCTTCTCCACCATTGCAATCAAAGCCAAAATCAAAACCATAATCGGAACGCAAAGGACGACTTCCGTGAGTCGGCTGAGTGCGAGATCGACCCAGCCGCCGAAGTACCCCGCGAGCGCGCCTACGGAGATTCCGATGAACGACGCGATGCTCATCGAAACAAACCCAACGAGCAGCGCCGTTTTCGTTCCGTGGACAATAATCGCGGCAACGTCGTACCCATAGATGTTGGTTCCCATCGGATTTTGGAACGAAGGATGCCCATCAATCGTGGGGTTTGCGTCTCGCCCCGGCATCTCTCCCTCTCCAACTCGACGATTGAAGTCGTTGTACATGAGAGGAAAAATCGCCCAACTGTCGGGGTCCTCTTCCTTCAATCGAACGGGGTAAGAAGTGATTATCGAATCGGAAATAAACACGCTATTTTCCCAACTGGGATTGAAGTACCCCATGCAGGGGAAATAGATACCCCCTTTGTACTTGCACACGACGGGTTTTGTGCCGACGATGGCAGGCGAAAAGATCGCCACAAGCGCCATGAAAATGACGTAGCAAAGCGCAATCATCGCCAACTTGCGACGCCGAAAGCGTATCCACGTCTCCGCCCAATATCCCCGTGATTTGTTGATTTGTTCTTTTTTCTTCGCCATGATATTGATTATTTATGTCTAATTGGAAATTTATTTGTAGGTGACGCGAGGATCGACAAGCGTGTACAAAATGTCCGCAAGCAATTGCCCCAAAAGGGTCATAATGGAAAAAATGAGGATCATGCCCATAATCACGGGATAATCACGATTGGAGATGCACTCGAAAAAGAGACTTCCCATGCCGGGCCATTCGAAAATTTGCTCCAAAATGATTGCGCCACTCAAAAGACCCGGGAGAGCAAGACCTACCATAGTCACGAAAGGGATCAGCGTGTTGCGAAACGCATGGTGGACGATAACGCGATAATTGGATAAACCCTTCGCCCTCGCCGTGCGAATATAGTCTTGACGAATGACTTCTTCCATGTTCGCTTTGATAAATCGGCTAAACGACGCAAGACCGCCATAGGTGTAGCAAAAAACGGGGAGAATCATGTGTTTCCCCACGTCGAAAAGTTTCCCAAAATAGGAGAAAGAGTCGTAATCGTCGCTCATGATGCCTGGAGGGAGCCACTCGAGCCATTGATAAAAGACGACGAGAAGCCCCACACCCATCACGAAAGAGGGTATGGAGTAAAACATGTATAAAACGAAGCTCGCGATTCTCTCATCCCGCTTGCCGCTGCGCACGACGGAATAAAAACCGATCGGAATCGCAAGAATATACATGAGGCACAACGACGTGATCGAGAGCAAAAGCGTCGGACCGATTCGGACAGCAATCACGGACGACACATTTTCGTGCAGCTTGATGGAGACGCCCAAATCTCCGGTGCAGATTTTTCCGAGCCAACTCCAGTACGCTTCGTACCAAGGCTTGTCGAGACCGTAGATTTCCATCAGACGCTGCTTGTCTTCTTCGCTCAACACACGGCTCGGATCCTGCGCCTCCATTTGCGCGACAGGATTGCCCGGCATGTTGCGTATCATCCCGTACACAATCATCGTGACGAGAAAAAGCGTGAAAAACCCAATCAAAATACGACGAAAAATATATGCAATCATGAAATATTTCCAAATGAGTATAAAATTTAGTCCGCAGGAATCAATTCGACACGCTGAAATCGCCACTCGTAACGTTTCGAGGCTTTAATATAGCTCGACATGATTTGAACCGCAAAATAACGCGACTTTTTCATAACACCCTCGCCTTTGGAGAACTCAAAGACCATTCGATACGATCGGGCACGCTTCATTTTCGTGACGGATTCGCACCGAACGAAGCGATAGTCCGCGTGGATAAACTCCGCAAGAATCGTTTTCACGGGAGTGGAATCGCAAAAGGCTTGGTAGTTTTGGGAATCGTCTTTGTCTTGAGTGTATCGTTTGACGATGCCCGCGCCGCGCGCACGCTGAAGGGAAGGTTTCTCGAGTTGGAGAGCCTCCATCATGCGCCCCTCGGTCGCCAATTCGCACCACTGCGCGGCAAAACGCGCCCCGGATTTCTTCAAAAAATGGTTGTACGCGAGAGGGTTTGCGATACTTGCCGCGAGACAGATCAAAGCGAAATAAAACCCCCAGCAGGCGACGCGCGCGCCACGCATCGGGCGTCGATTCAAAGCAATCCGCACAAAAGCGTAGAGAAGGAAGCCAACCGAAAGGATGGGGAGAAACAAGAGATAAATGGATCCGATCGCGAGAGGCGAAAGACACGCTAACGCCGCTCCGATGAATCCGGACGCACAAATATCTTGATGATCCTGAGTATTTTCGTTTTCTAACGCCATTTTCTCACTCCTTGATTTGTCTCACCTCGCCCAAAACCCGCGCTCCCCGCATCTCGCACCTCGCGCAGGAAGCAACGATTTGAGCAACACACGAGCGCTACTTGAATTGCCCGGAATTGATTCGCGGTGTGCTTGTTGCCTCGACGTGCTCTTGGAGAGCCTGACGACCTTTGGCGTAGTTCGAGAAATAACGATCATTCGGGTCAAATTCGTTTCCAGAGGCATAGGCGCCGTTCGCGACGTACTTAAAAATGGCATGGAACTGCTTGTCGGGCGACATGCCGAAAAACATGGCGCCGTCGGGAGAAAACTCGCCACGAATGCAGTTTTTCGAAAGCGGTGCCTGATGGACCGTGTAGAGCGAAAAACCAACAAAGAAATACGCGAGCAAAAGCGCGACGAAATAGCCTGCGTATTGGTTGATCGCAAGGTGAAATTTGACGTTGACGCGACTTATTTTCGTCGTGATTTCTCGCAAAATGAGGTACGTGAGATCGAAAACGATCCAAATACCGAGGAAATTGGTGAAAAACCCGTAGGACTCCATGAAGCCACGGAGGAATCCGCCGACGTATTCTCCCATCGACGCCGCGAGGAACGCCGCCAGAAAAAAGTTGATGAGACGAATCGTGTTCGTCCACAAGCCACTCCTCATCGTTGCGCCAAAAACGCCGAGAAAGATAAACAATAATATAGTGCTGAGTATCATTACTAACCTCTTTGTATTCGAAATGAGTTGATCGTGATTGAGTTCATCAGGATAAAGCGCGTTTGATCTCTTGGAGAGAAGTGACACCCGCACGAACGAGTTGGATTCCGCCCTCCATCATGAATTTGTTTCCGTCTTTTCGGAGCGCCTTTCGTACGATCTCCACCTTCGGCTGCGTGAGGAGCGCCTTTCTCGTTTCGTCGCCCACAATGACGAGTTCGAAAATACCAGTGCGACCCGAATAGCCCAATCCCCTGCACTCCTTGCACGGCTCTGGCGCTTCTTTCCCCGCAACACGAGGCTTCGGAGCCGCTGGACGATAGAATGTATATTTCCCCGGCGCAATTCCCAGTTGCTCCAAAGCCGCAGCGTTGGGCGTGTAGGCTTCCTTGCAATGTTCGCACAATTTTCTCACCAAACGCTGGCAGACGACGGCATTCACGCTTTTCGCCCACTTCTCCGCATTGCATTTTGTCGCCATGACGCGCAGGAGCGCCTCGGCAGAATCCTTCGCGCGGATGCAGGTGACGAAAAATCGATCCGCCTCGTCCAACTCGTCCAGCATGTCGTCAAGGATTTCGTGAAACGGAATGTCTCTCATCACGACGACGTCCGGATCCTTCAAAAAGGTCGATCTCAACGTTTCACGCCACTCGGCAAGCTCCTTGGACGCACATGTATCAACGGCGATGTTTTCCACCTCGTCGTATTTATGAATGCCGTCCTGAATCTCCATGAACTCGCGCGTGTAGCGGTCCGTCTTGAGGAACGTGCATTTCATCGTAGTTCTCAAACCATTCGACGGCGGGGCGGAGAAAAGGATGAAGCCGCGAGATTGGGACATTTGCTCCCTCATCGTCTTCTGCATTTCTTCCGGCATTCCAATGGCATCGAGCGAGTCGAAAGAAGATTTTCCTTCCTCAAATTGCATCATAACGCGCTCTCCGCCCTGGACACCTTGCGAAGTCATATGAACGATAACGGTACGCTTTCTTTTGACCGGCTGGCGCATTTCTTCTTTCGCGACACGTAGCTTCGCCTCGGCGTCCCGCTTTGCCGCGACGTCGTCTTTGGGCACTTTCGCAAGCGCCTCGGTCGCGTGTTTGATTCGAAGACGATCCTCGGGAAAATCGTAGGTGTACTCAAAAACGGCGCGGAATTTTCCCTCTTGCCGATTCTTTCGATCCTCCGGTTTTAGTCCACACAAGATTTTGAGCGCTTGGAGTGCTGAGGTCGCTTTGTCGCGCGGAAAAACAGGCGCGTTGTTCCACACGCCGTCGAGAAGATATTTTATCGAAACACCGCCTGCGGTATAATCCAACATGATTCCCTCGGGGTGCATCTCCATCACTTTGGAGAGCATTTCTCGCGCATCGGGGAAGCCAGAGTGGGCGCGCGCCTGGATTCGACATGTCTCGCTGAGTTCCTTATCGTCCAGCGCCGGGTGGAGAACAATGGGAAAGCCCGTTTCGTGTTTGTCGCGCGCGACCGCCGCGAAATTAACGCCACAGAGCGCAAGGAGTTCCGAGAAGAGAAAACGCAGGTGCGCAAGCGTCATGACTTGCTCGCCAGTCGACAAATCTCGGTTCCTCAAAATAATGTACCAAATCAGTGGCGTGAGATATGCCGCCAAAAGGATGAGAAACCCAAGGAAAAACCACGGAATGAGCCAAAAGACAAGGAGGCTCCCCAAGAAGCTGCCATAAACAATCGGCACCCATTTCGCGATTCCCATGCGGTATTTTTGACAATCCCGGCTGAGCCAGTCGGTCGAAAAGACCCACGCAAGGTAGAGAATGAGGACGAGGAAAAACTTCCATAACGCGATGTACCACCCTTTTCCCCAGTCTCGACTGAAGGAGAAATTATCCGTTGGCGCGACGAAATTGTTCTGAGCGCTCTCGTCTGACATTTCGCCATCGAACCCCTCATCGGAGCCGCCTGCCTCGGCATTTTCCCCACCGGCTGCGACGTCGTCGGAAGCCTCCAAAGACTCTTCGGACTCCAAGTCGCCTTGAGCACAAGCCGAATGAAGAGACAAGAAAGAAGGTGCGCAGTCCGACACCCCAAAAAGCAGTGCCGCGCCTAAAAGTATAACTCCCAATATTCGCATCAAACTGATCTGACGCATTCGAAACTCCTGATTTCTCTATGTGGTTTTTATGTGAAAATTTATTTTGTAGGTTTTTTATAATACTTCTCGTTGAAATTTCCGGTACCGTCCGCCGTTGGAGCTAAGCACCACGGCTCGCAAAGCGTCGCGTAAGACGGGAATTTTAAAGGAGAACGAGTATAGTAACGTTCATTCTTCAAGCAGCCCGGCAATGGTTCTCCCCAGCTGCTTCATCGAAATGGGCATCTGAACCACCTCACGAACCGCGTCGCCCTCGGCGTCGTCTTCCCAAATACCTTGGTTTTTCGCGAGCAAAAGTATCGCGGGGAGACGCTTCCCTTTCTGGTCGACCTGCTTAATCTCGTTGAACATATCGACAGCATCGTGCCCGATATTTTGCGCATTCACGAGGACACAATCCGCCACGCTTCGATCGTCATAAAGTCGATTCATCGCGCGCTGCGGGTCGCTAATCATAAGGACTCGGTAGCCCATTTTTTTAAGGGAGTCGCGAAAAACCTCCTGAAGCTGATTGTCCTTCTCGACCACCATCACGGAACGGACGGGGCGATCATTCTGCTCGAACGTGTGCAAATCGAACGATTTCCCCGGATTGTCCTTCATCTGTTTCTCAAGAATTCGGACGTCACGATACATCTCCGCCGGCGTTTGATACCGTTTTCGAACGTTTAGATCCATCGCTTTATTCACGATCATCGCAAGCGGAAGCGGAACGTCTGGAACCGCCATTTGGATCGGAATGATGTTTTGAAAACGAAGCGGATTCAAGCGCTCCAAACGATCTTTCGTCTCGGAAAGAGGCGGCGCGCCGGCAATCAAGTGATAAAAAATGCAGCCCGCGAAGAAAATATCGCTGCGCGTGTCGTCTTTTTTGACTCCCGTCACCTTTTCGAGCGCGGCGTAATCCAACGTGCGTGGGTTCGGGGCTTCAATCGTCACATCGTCGAAATCGAGGCTATTGTCTGCCGTTGTATCGACTGCCGCAAAGCCGAAATCGGCGAGTTTTGCCGTTCCGCTGCTTGAAATCATGACGTTCGACATCTTCAAGTCGCGGTGGGTCATTCCTCGTTGGAAGGCGAAATCCAGACCAGCCGAGACGTCGCGCATAATCGGAACGACTTCGTGCAGCTTCAGCTTGCCACGCAGCCGCGCAAAGTCTCGCAGACTCTGCCCCTCGAGGAACTCCATGATGATGAAATGCGTTTTTCCCTGAGAGTGCACCTCCTTTATGGAGATAATGTTGGGGTGCTGAAGCGCCTTGCCCAACTCGCCCTCTCTTTGGAATTGGGCGCAGCTTTCGGGATTTTCGGAGAATTTGGAGCGCAAAACTTTCACGGCAACAATTTCACCCTTTTTCGAGATTGCACGATAAACGCGCGCAAATGTGCCGCGCCCCACGAGGTAGAGAACCTTGTAGTCTCCGAAGAAAAAGCCCGTCGTGTGCCCTCCCTTGAGCCGTTCGACCTGGTAGTTGGTGAGAAGTTCGCGTCCGATAAGTCGATTGACGAAAACCTCAAGCTCAACGCTCTTCGTTCCTATGTCCGACCACACGATCTGGAGTTCTCGCTCCGAAATTAAACCGAGCTGAACGGCACGAATTCCTAATTGTTCCGGCGTTGGCGTCATGGCAAAAACGTGTTCTCTTTTTTCTCTTGCCCCAAAATTTTTACAAAAAGCCCGACCTCCATTCTAACACAACAATTCAGTATCCGCAAGAGGAGAGGGGGCGAAATTGGTGAAAATTTTCGACAAATTTTCGCGCCACCCACACAAATCCCCCACAGCGCGACTTTTCACACCGCTTTTTCATGCTGCCGTTTTTCACACCGGAATTTTTTCCCGTTGTCTCTTTCACGTCGACCACTCCGCGCAGCACATGAGCAAGCCGAGCACGAAACGCAGCGTCGTTATAGTTTGTCGAGTTTTTCAACGCATTTTCGCGCATCGACTCCACGTATTCCGGGTCGTAGATAAGATTGAATGTTGTTTTGACGAGTTCCGGGATGGTACTCCACAGGATTCCGTCGCGCCCGTGGTGGACGATCTCGGGGAGTCCTCCAGCATGAAAGACCATAGGAATCGCACCCGCCGCCTGCGCCTCGGTGGCGACCATTCCGAAATGCTCGGTTCTTCCGGGGTTGCGCTGCTCGTCGACGCCATAGCCCATTGCGTGCCAAACGAAACACGCTTTCGCAAGCGACTCGAGAAGCTCTCCGCCATCCACATTCGTGCGAATCTCAATGGGATACCCCTGCGCCTTGAGCCTCAAGCGCTCGACAAAATCGCGATCCTCATCGTTGTCTTTGCATGGACCAATGAGACGTAGGTTCCACAGTCCTTTAGGAGGGCAAATGTCGGGATGCATGTCGCAAAGGTTTTGGAACGCGTGAATGAGAATATCCTGACGTTTGTGATTTTCTTTCGAAAAAGCGCCCATACTCAAAATTAGAGGGATTTTCTCCGCTGGTTGAATGCCTGATCGCAAAGGGGGGTTCAAAATCTGAGGCGAGATTCCCCAGCGCGAAAAACACCAGCGACGCGTGAATTGTGAATTGCACAGATACGTATGATAGGAAGAAAAACGACAGCGCCACTCCAACCCCTGGTATTGTTTCTTGAGCAGTCTTTTGAACACGTTTTGTTTTCCCCACTCGGGCAAAGTGTGTCCACAAAACTCCTCGAATCCAATGAGAGGAAAGTGCGTGAGCAGGATACCGTGTTTCGAGCGATTAAAAACGGGCGGAATGTCGCTTGATTCGAGAAAAACGTCCGCCCCCTCACTCCACTCGCGCCCCAAAGACGCCTCTTGCATCAGTCGCTTCATCGGATTATTCGTCGTCCATTGGGGTCTCTCCAACCGAGGCACGCAGCGGAATTGTACGCGCGAAAGGTCCACCTCCATCCCTTCCTCGAAGCGTTTAAGGTCGAAATCCTCCGCATGGTGCAGAATCTCGACCTCGTTATTCTCCGAGAGAATCTGTGCGATAAATGCGAGAAAACGCTGCCCACCCCCAAGAGGTCCCCAATATCTTTGATACATCCGGATTTTTTTCATGCTTTTATGATACTTCCCGTTATATAATACTTCCCGTTGAAATTTCCCGTTCCGTCCGCCGTTGGAGCTACGCACCACAGCTCGCAAAGCGTTAAGTAAAACGGGAGTTTTATAATACTTCGCGTTGAAATTTCCCGTTCCGTCCGCCGTCGGAGCTTGGCACCACGGCTCGCAAAACGTCGCGCAAAACGGGAATTTTAAACGACGATGAGTATAAAGGAGAACGAGTATAATTTCCCGCTCAGCAAGTCCAAGACGACAAAGGAATGCAAGGAGCTTTTCCAACTCGCCTCCCCAAGCATCAATTCCCTGCTCTCAGCAACATTGTAACGCGAGGAAATGGCATTGTCAAGCGGGACAGAGAACAAATTCCTGAAATTTTCCGATTTTTTGAGCGGACTCCCCTCGCAAAACAACCGTACCATGCCACAGAATTTCTGCACCGCCTGGCTTTTGGACTGCTCCTTACAACAGTACGTTATTGTGAAAGGGGGACTCAAAATGAGACAGTTCCTCTCAATGTGTGGAATTTTCAAAATGACATGCCACAATCCCACCCCCACGACCAAAACAACCCTCAAGACCGGCATATCTTAAAATAGACAAATTGGAAAATTGCCTAAAACCAGACAATTTCCTACATTGAGAGTATTTGTCAACCGATGTATTGTTTAGGAAAAAATCTGAACTTTTGGTCGCACGGTAGTAGCGTCGCGCCCAAGCCATATTTGAAAGAAGGATTTCCAATGAGAAAAAAGAATTTAACATTGCTTTCCGCACTTGCGGTTGTGTGCGTCTCCGTTTGGAGTGTGTCGGCACAGGAATTTGAACTTCCCGGATTGGATTTTCCGCCGCTGGAAGACGTCGCCCAAACGGAATCGGTTCCCGCTCAGGAAGAGGCTCCGCTTGTGGAGGGGACAGAGGTTCTCGACCAGCTTGGCGAACTGGACGACTCTGACTTTATCGAGATGGAGCTTCCAGAAATTGAGCTTCCAAGCGATGTGGACGTGGCGCAAGCTCCTGGCGACGCAGCGGTTGAGGCGGACGCCGATCTTGGAGCAGTGGAGCCAGCAATGGACGCGCCCAATACGCTTCCAGCGGTCGACTTGCCCACTCCAGAACCAGCCGCTCCCGTAGCGCCATTGGCGACGCCCGAATTGTTACCCGCAGCAACGCCAGAAGCAGCACCGGAACCGGTCGTGATGGCTCCCGTTCTTGCGCCAGAAGAGCCTGCCGCGCAGAACAAACTTCCCTCATCGCTTCCCCCAGTGCCAGCAGCGGCAGCTGCCCCGCAATCTATTTTGCAGACCCAGCCCACGACTCCGGTGGCTCCGTCTATCACGCAGCCTCGCCCAACGAACGAGTTGGACACCTCGGTTGTCGTGGATGCGAACTCAAACGCGAATGTCGCCGCGCGCCCCGTTGCTGGAGTGTATGGCGCACCCCGCCGCGATTGCGACCGCCGTGGATTCCAACCGTGCCCGCGTCCGACGGGTCCCGTGCCGGTCTATCCTCGCCGCGCGCCGAGAATGGGGTGGGGACCCGCTCACCGTGCTCCTATGTTCGATCCCTATTATACGATTCGTGGACCTCGCGATTTTGTGGATCCCAACATGCGACCCATCCAGTAGGACTTCTTTGGGGAAAACTGGGCACAACGCCACAGCCTGATGAAATTGCACGCGAATTTACAATGACTTCTTCGATCCTCCGTGTACGAGAACATGCGAGGGTCGGAGAAATTTTTGCATAGTACCATGAAAGATCGACCAGAAAGCCTAAATATCACGCAGCGAGTCCGGGAGATTTGTGTCCACATGACGCAAAACATCGCCGCACTTGAGCACATCCAGATGGATCGCGTCGCCGTTGGTTTTTGTCAGACGCGCAAAGACGTTCGGCATGGAATGCAGGCGTCGCTCACTCCGCTGCGTTTCGAGAATGGATCACTCACCTCCTACCGACGCGGGAGAAAATACACCCTCCAAAGGATTCTCAACGAGGAGGGGATCGAGTATCTTTATATCTTGAATCTCTATCTCCCCCGGTTTCTCGAGAACGATTTCAAGGAGAAACTCGTGACGATCGTGCACGAACTTCTGCACATCAGCCCGGAATTCAACGGCGACATTCGACGTTTCGAGGGCAGATGCTACGCGCACTCCTCCTCGCAGAAGGATTTCGACGCGTATGCCGAACTGTTGGCGAAATTGTGGCTCGCCAAAAATCCTCCGCGTGAATTGTACGATTTCTTGCACTTCAATTTTCAAGAATTGAACCAAAAATACCGTGGGATCATTGGGAGAAGATACCCAACCCCCAAATTGATCCGCGTGAGTGAGTGAGTGAGTGAGACGCTGCGCACCCTCACGAGGAGGCGGATGCGCGGCGCTTCCACTTGGGTTCCTCTTTTTTCTCGGGACGAATCTGACGGACTTTGACACGAACGTTCCGCTCACCCAAGAGCGACTGAAGTCGACTGACGAGCGCAGGATCCGTCTTGACACCCATCTCGGAATTCATGAGCACTTTTTGGTTGTCGTCCATAATGAAACAAAGCTCCAATGGCTCGCTCCCCGGGTAGGCACGCAAAATTTCTTTCAGCGTCTGAAGCGTCTCGATGCCGTGGCGCGCCTCGAAAAGGCAGAGCGTCATGCCATCGTTATAATCGGAGCGCACTTTCTCGATCGGAATGATCTTATCGACGAGAAACGTGACGGAACTCACAGTTCCACCCTGCCCTGCGGAGGAATCGGAATCGGCACCGCCGTCCGCCTCGGCATCGTCCGTTCCGAGAGCATCGTCGTCATCATCCGCGTCGTCGTCCGCGTCGTCGTCCATTTTGCTGCTTGCGACAGGGGGAGGCGGCGGGGCTTTTTTCGCGTTTTTGTCGGCAGCCTGCGCCAGTTTCTCCGCCTCGAATTGCTCCCGATTGTCGATCGTGCCGACGCACACCACGACGGCGTCGGGCTGGATCGCGTCGGCATACTCTTTGTACGTGCTCGGCCACGCAATCACGGGAATCGCTCCGTCTTCGTCCTCAAGCTCAAACCGGGCGTAGATTTCGTTGGACTTTTTGGTCGCCTTTTTCTCCAATCCACCGATGATTCCTCCCAAAACAATGGGCGTTCGGTGAGGCAACTCCTTTGCCTCAGCCGACTTGCACGAGCAATGGTGCGCCAAGACGTCGCGAAACTCCTCGAGAGGGTGCCCCGAGCGATAAAAACCGAGGACACCTTTCTCTCGCGCCAATTTTTCTTTCTCGGGCCACTCTGGCAAATTGGGAAGCTCGATTTTCTCCTCCTTCGATTCTTCCTGCGTCCCAAGCATGTCGAAGAGGGACATTTGCCCGCGGCGCTTGTCGCTCACTGTGGCATCTGCGGCTTGGAGTGCTCGATCCAACACCGCTTCGAGTTGGGAACGCTTCGCGCCGAAGGAATCAAACGCGCCCGCCTCCAACAGAGAGAGGATTGTCGCACGCGGAATTCTCTCAAGCGCAAGCCTTTCGCAAAAGTCGAAAAGGTCGGTATAAGGTCCGCTCGCGACCCTTTCGCGTCGAATCGCCTTCGCGACCGTCTCGTTGCACCCGCTGATGGCGACGAGAGCAAAGTAGATTTTCCCATTTTCAACCCGATACTCATCGGACGAGGAATTCACGTCGGGGAGAACGACTTCGACCCCCATTCTCTCACAATCTTCGAGATGTTCGACCGTTTTGTCCTTTTTCTTGAAGTTTCGCTGGGAGATATCTCCCGTGAGAAGCGCCGCCATGAATTCGACAGGATAGTGCGCTTTGAGGTACGCCGTGATGTAGGCGATTTTTGCATAGGCGGTCGAATGGCTTTTGTTGAAGCCGTAGCCTGCGAATTTCTCGATGAGGTCGAAAAGCTCCGCTGCTCCTTTCGCGGGGAGGTTGTTTTCTCCGCAGCCTTTAATAAATTGCTCCTTGTATTTCGCGATTATTTCGAGTTTTTTCTTCGAAATCGCCTTGATGCACTTATACGCACTTGCCAACTCGATTTTGCCAAGTCGATTGAGAATGCGCATAATCTGCTCTTGATACACCATGACGCCGTGCGTTTCCTCCAAAACGTCCTTCATCACGGGGTGGACGTACTCCGCTTTGGCGCGCCCATGTTTGACGTTGATGTACGTATCAACCATGCCACCCTCAAGCGGACCAGGACGATAAAGCGCGAGCGTGGCGATAATGTCGCGAAAATTGTCGGGCTTCATTCTCTGGAGCAACTTTCGGATACCATCCCCCTCGAGTTGAAAAACGCCTTTCGTCTCGCCTCGACACAAAAGAGCGTAAGTCTCCTTGTCGTCGTGGGGGAATTTGTAGGGATTGAGCTTTTTCCCCGTGGTTTGTTCGATAAAATTCATCGTTTGCGCCAAGATGGAGAGGTTTCTCAAGCCCAAAAAGTCCATTTTGAGGAGTCCAGAGGCTTCGACCTCTGCCGCCTCCCACTGCGTGACGACGCCCGTTTTGTTTTTGATCAAGTGCATCGGGACGAAATTCACGACGGGCTGAGGCGTAATCAAAATCCCACACGCGTGCGTTCCTGGGTTTCTCGCCAGCCCCTCGCACCCTTTCGCAAGCGAAATAATCTCCGCCACTTCAGAATCCTCCTCCACCATCTGCGCCAACTCGGGATTCTGCTTGAGCGCCTTTTCGAGCGTGATTTTCGGCGTTTTGGGCACCTTGGACGAAATCTGCTCCACGCGCGAAATGGGAAAGCCCAACACGCGCCCAACGTCTTTGATTGCCGCTTTGGCTGCCATCGTACCGAAAGTACCGATTTGCGCGACGTTCTCCTCTCCATAGGCATCACGCACGTATTGGATGATTTCCTCCCGCCGTTGTTGTTCAAAATCGATATCAATATCGGGCGCCTCCGCACGATTCACGTCGAGAAAGCGTTCGAAAAGGAGATCGTACTCCAAAGGACACACCTGGCTCAAGCCCAATCCGAAACAAACGAGGGATCCGACGCCCGAGCCTCGGGCAGTACACGAGATTCCGCGTTCGTGCGCAACACGCACAAAATCCCACACGACGAGAAAGTAGTTGGGGAATCCCTGCCTCTCAATCACGTCCAACTCCGTGTCGAGGCGCGCTAAAACTTCGTCAGAAAATTCCCCGCCAATCACACCATTTTTCCACCGCTTCGGCGTCTCGGCATACTTCTCCCGCAGCCCGTCCATTGCGACTTTGCGCAAAAACGCGACGGAATCCATCCCCTCAGGCGGAGTGTAGACAGGGAAAAAGCGCTTCCCCAACTCAAGCTCCAACTCACACCGATCGGCAATTTCTTGCGAGCGCGCAACGGCATCTTCTTGACCCACAAAGGCATTATACATTTCGTCCTGCGAGCGAAAATGGAACTCGTCGCTCTCCATCTTCATGCGCCCTTCGTCGATCCGCTTTCGCCCCGTGTTGATGCACAAAAGGATATCCTGCGTCGAGGCGTCTTCGCGCTCCACATAATGAACGTCGCTCGTTGCAACGAGTGGGATGCTCATTTTTTGCGCCATCTCGATCATGTATCGCGCCGCCGTCCGCTGATCCTCAATGTTGTTGTTTTGAATCTCGAAATAGTAGCGATCGCCAAAATGTTCTTGATACCAACGCGCCGCCTCATACGCTTTGTCCCAATTCGGCTCCGCGTTGCCGACGAGCAGCGAGTTTATTTCCCCACCGAGGCACCCACTCAGAACGATAATCCCCTCGCCATAAGTCTCCAACAACTCCCGATCAATACGAGGTTTATAATACATCCCCTCCATATACGCACGGGTAGCGAGCTGAAGGAGGTTTTTGAATCCCGTACGATTCATCGCAAGGAGCGTCAAATGGTACGCCGTGTTCGCGCGGGAGGCATATTGTCTTTGCAAACGACTCCCCGGCGCAACGTACGCTTCGTACCCCACGATCGGTTTGATTCCTTCCGCGAGCGCTTGTTTGTAGAATTTCAAACTCCCGAAAAGATTGCCATGATCCGTGAGCGCCAACGCGTTCATCTCGAATTCTTTCGCCTTTCGCACGAGGCGCTTTATCGAACCCGCTCCATCAAGCAGGCTATACTCGCTGTGGCAATGAAGATGCACAAAAGGACGATCTGAAGACATATAACACACTCCTTGGATTTTGGATTATTCGCGCTCTGGCGAGAGCCTACCCCGAAAAAAACGAAAGAGAGGCAGGCTTCCGCACATGAGCAAGATCACATCGCTTCGCAAATAGCTTCCGCCATTTCTCTCGTTCCAACCGCCGTTGGGTCGTCGCGATTGGGCTTCATGTCGTACGTCACGCTCTTCCCTTCCGCAATCACCCTTGCGACGGCGTTCTCGAGCTTGTCGGCAGCCTCCGTCTCTCCCAAATGACGCAGCATGAGCATCCCACTCAAAATGAGCGCGGTCGGATTGACCCTGTTGAGTCCCTTATACTTTGGCGCGCTTCCGTGTGTGGCTTCAAACACGGCACCATCTTTGCCAATATTGGCTCCCGGGGCGACTCCCAAACCACCGACAAGCCCTGCCGCAAGGTCGCTTAAGATGTCTCCATACAAGTTGGGGAGACAAATCACGTCGTACAACTCAGGCTTCTGCACAAGCTGCATACACATATTGTCCACGATGCGATCTTCAAACTCGATCTCGGGATACTCCTTCGCCACTTCGCGACAGGTTTCGAGCCACAAGCCGTCGGAGAATTTCATGATGTTCGCTTTGTGGACCGCCGTCACCTTTTTTCGCCCATTCTTCCGCGCGTATTCGAACGAATAACGAATAATTCTCTCGGTTCCGCTCACGCTGATTGGCTTGATCGAAATGCCCGTCTCGTCCTCTCCCGACTTGATTTTTTTGGGAGAAATTTCTTGGATATAACGATAAAGATTTTTGCACGCCTCCGTTCCGCGTTCGAACTCGATGCCAGCATACAAATCCTCGGTGTTTTCGCGCATAATGACAATATCGACAGGGGTTTTGTCAAAATAAGTCCGCACCCCTGGATAGTACTTGCACGGTCGGACGCACGCATACAACCCAAGCGCCTGGCGCAAATGGACATTAATGCTGCGGAAGCCAGTTCCTACGGGCGTCGTAATCGGCGCTTTGAGAGCCAACTTTGTGCGATTGAGACTCTCCATGAGGCTATCAGGCAGAGGCGTTCCGAGTCGCGCCATTACGTCGATCCCTGCCTCCTGAACGTCCCACTCAATTTTGACGCCCGTCGCATCCACACACCGTCTCGCGGCATCCGCCAACTCCGGCCCGACGCCATCGCCCGTGATCAATGTCACTTCGTAACTCACAAGTACACCTCCATAATCTCTCGGTGGAAAAGAACAATTTCAACACTATACCCATCGTCATACCCATCGTCCTTTATACTCGTTCTCCTTTAAAGTTCCCGTTCTACACGACGCTTTGCGAGCTGTGGAGTATAAGTGGAGCATAACTCCGACGGCGGACTCAAGGTGGGATTCTAACGCGAAGCATTATAACGCCCTCCATTATACCCGAAAATGAGAAAAGTACAATCCCCCAACGCGGTCTTTATAATACTCCTCGTTGAAATTTCCGGTGCGTCCGCCGTTGGAGCTACGCACCACGGCTCGCAAAGCGTCGCGTAAAACGGGAATTTTAAAGGAGAACGAGTATATTCGGATATTCAGATTATCGGAAAATCGGATATTCCTTTTTTCTGGGCGGGGGTTGTCATGCACAGTAGAATGGAGTATAATGTGTATACGTTTTGTTTTTCATCTGGCGCACGCGCGAAAACGGAGCTTCGTTCTTTGTGTGTGCCAGAACCTGACAAGAGCGGATGGAGCCGTTCGGGAGCGCAAAAGATGATAGAAAGCACTTACGATTTCGTGACGCCGAGCCAAATTATCTTTGGTTGGCGGCGCCGAGGGGAAATTGCGCGATTTGTTGCTCCACTGGGTAGTCGAGCGTTCGTGGTCTGTGGGTCGCGCACGCTCGAACGACGAGGGGAAATCTCTCGCCTCGTGGATATCATGACGCGCGAAGGGGTCGTGACCCAAGACGTTCATATCCAAACGTCCGAACCAACTGTCCACGATGTGGATTGTCTCACGGAAAAATACCTCCGACTGGGGGCGCTTCGTGCAGACTCGGTAGTTATAGGCATTGGTGGCGGAGCGGCAATGGACCTTGCGAAAGCGACTGCCGCCATGGTGACGAATTTCGAAAAAGACTCCTCCGTGAAAGACTATCTTGAGGGAGTAGGGTGTGGGCGCACGTTGGAAATCGACCCGCTCCCGATCGTCCTGCTCCCGACCACGGCGGGGTCTGGCGCGGAGGCAACGCGAAACGCCGTCATTTCAAATGCGGTGCCTCGGTTTAAGAAGAGCCTTCGAGACACTCGACTCTTCGCGAAGGTCGTCATTGTCGACCCGGAACTCACGGTGACAAATCCTCCAGAACTCACAGCGTGCAGCGGCTTGGACGCTATCACGCAGCTTTTCGAGAGCTTCATTTCGCGCAAGGCACGCCCCATTCCGCAGGCGCTGGCGCTCCAAGGTTTGAGGCTCGCGTTCCACAGCATTGAGCGGGCGTTTCACGACCCGACGAATCGAGAGGCGCGAGAGAAAATGTCTCACGCTGCGTTGCTTTCGGGGTTGTGTCTCGCGAATTCCGGACTAGGGATGGCGCACGGAATCGCACCCGCCCTCGGCACGCATGGTCTCATTGCGCATGGAAAAGCGTGCGCTATGCTCCTCCCAAAAGCGCTCCGCACCAATGCGGACGTTTGTCGCGAAAGGCTTGCTTATCTTGCCTTGAATTTGTTTCCAAATTCGTACTTTCCGAATGAGGAAGAGGCAATCGAAACGTTGCTCTACGAAGTGAACGCTCTTCTGAATGTCCTCCAGATTCCGCGTCGCCTTTCGGAGGCAGGGATTCGAGAGGACCAACTCCCCGCGATTGTCGCGGACTCCAGGGGAAGTAGCATGAGTGGGAACCCCAAAAACTTGAGCAACGAGGAAATTCTCCACGTCTTGAAAGACCTTTTATAGTGGCTGCAATGAATTTGTCCGAGCGTTTATTGAGAATCATCTGCGGGGAGGAACGTTCTCTCTCCGCAAGCGTGTTTCGAACGGCGGCGCGCGTCATCGAGCCGATTTATGGTGCCGCTGTCGATTGGAGAAATCGGAGGTTTGATCGAAAATACGCGCGGAACGAAATCTCCCACGCCGACGCCCCCGTCGTGAGTGTGGGCAACCTCACTCTTGGCGGAACGGGCAAAACGCCGCTTGTCTTGTGGATTGCCGAGCAGCTTTTGGCGCAAAATAAGCGCGTCGCCGTGTTGAGTCGAGGATACAAGTCGGCAGAACAACGCTCTGCGCTCAACGACGAGGGGCGCGAGATGAAGAGACGACTTCCGGAGTTGATTCTCCTTCAGCATCCCGACCGGGTTGCACTTGCTCGTCGAGCAGTCTCAGAATTCCACGCCGAGTGCCTCCTTCTGGACGATGGATTCCAACATCGGAGACTCTTTCGCGACGTGGACGTTGTCGTGATCGACGCGACCGCTCCCTTCGGTGCGACGGGGAGACTCTTCCCAAACGGGACGCTCCGCGAGCCGAGAGAAAGCCTGAAGCGCGCGGATGCCGTTGTTTTCACACACGCCACGAAGGTTCTCGAGGCGCAAAAGAAGGATATTCTCGCCCAAATTAGTGCGATTCCGGGGCGAAAGCCGGAATTGATCGTTGCCGAAACGCGCCACGCGCCGGAGGCGTTTGTCGTCGCGGGGAGTGCTGAAGGACATTCCGACGAGACGCGCTTGCCTCTCGACGCGTTTCGTGGTGCGCGAGTTGGCGTCTTCTGCGGCGTGGGAAATCCTGAGGCGTTCCTCAATACCCTTGCGGAAGTGGGAATCGACCCGGGCAATCGCGTGAAACGATATCCCGACCATTGTGCGTTCGACGCGCGCTCGGTGGAAGCGCTCGAGGCGTGGAGCCGATCCGAGCGCTTGGATGCGTTGTTGTGCACGGAAAAAGATATTGTGAAGTTCGACACGACGCTCCCTTCCGTCCCACTCGCGGCGCTGCGGATTCGGCTAGAGTTTCTCGCCAGTGAGGAGGCGTTTCGAGAAAAAGTCCTGTCCACTCTTAAGGGAAACCTCGTGTGAGAACACGTGGAAGTTGCGTTCAACAAGGGCGTTTTGATGAGCGAGCGGGAGTAAATCAAGCGAGAGTAAATCGAGATCGATTCATTTTGTTTATTTTGCCTAATCAAACATAGAATTTTGTGAGTTCCACTCTTTTTTCGTCGGGAAGTGCCCGCCCAGGTTCGAAATACTCTCTTTTTATGGAAAAATTTTCAAGAAATCTGACATTTTTTTAAAAATTGGCGTGGCAGTTCTTTTCATTTTCGCGTAAAATGGTATAATGGAGGAAGTTTTTGTAGAGGAGTGGAGAAAAATGCCGATTTACGAATATAAATGCGAGAATTGCAACACCGAGTTTGAGGAGCTTGTTCGAGGCGCAGAGATACCCAAGTGCCCGAAATGCGGGTTCGCATCTCCACAAAGGAAGTTGAGCGTGCCTGCCACGCCGCATTCTGCCTCAAAAGGGTGCGCGGTCAGGGATGCGGGACTTTGTTCCCACCCCCACGGCGGCGCGTGTTGCGGTGGGCATTGTTCAGGACATTAAAAACTTCATTTGAGTGCTAACGATGGACAACTTACTCGCAGCGGTTTCGGCAGCCGATTTTTATGAGAAAGCTCCACAGATCGCCGTTTGGGGGTTCGTGTTATGCGTTGTGATTATCCTTGGGTTTTGCACCATTTGCAAGATCCGGAAGAGTCTCAACAAGGGAAAAGTCGATCCTCATGCAGAAGCCGCGAATTCCATGATGGCATCGATCCGCGAAGCGTTTGAGCGCGGAGAAATCGACGAGGCGGAATATCGTTCCATTCGCGAGCGGCTCGTCTCGAGACTTTATTACGTTTGGTTGGGGGAAGAAACGGAGAAGGAAAATCAGGGGGGAGATATTTTTGACCGATAATCGCCATTCCGTCCGAAGGAGCGCCGCGAAATGGCATTTGGACAGTTTTTATCACACAATTTGAGCGCATGAAAATGTTGTGTCGCGCAAAGCAGACCTCCTTTTTTCATTTGAGCTTACGCCTTTAGAAATACAGGTCGCCACAGAGTCCATGGATTCCGAACAGAAAAATGATAGCAGCAGTAAGAAAAGCCCTCGAAAACAGGCGTTCTGTTCTTTCTGCAAAAAAAGCCACCGCGTCACGGGACCTTTGGTAGAGGGGCCCGGTGGGGTGTATATTTGTAGTGAGTGCATCGAACTCTGCCGAGCCGTGCTTGAGCAGGAGAAGAAACGGCGATACACCACTCAATCCACCATGCTCATGGAGCGCCTCACGCCCCGGCAGATCGTCGCGCGGCTCGATGAATACGTGGTTGGTCAGGATTTTACGAAGAAGGTTCTCGCGGTCGCCGTCTACAATCACTACAAACGTTTAGAACATGTGCGTTCCGGCAACACGGACGTCGAGTTGGGCAAATCGAATATCCTTCTCATTGGTCCGACAGGGTCGGGGAAAACGCTTCTTGCGCAGACGCTTGCCAAGATTCTGAACGTACCTTTTGCCATAGGCGACGCCACCACGCTCACGGAGGCGGGCTACGTCGGAGAGGATGTCGAGAATCTCCTCCTCAAACTCCTTTGCGCCGCTGATTTTGATGTGGAAGCGGCCCAGAGAGGCATCCTCTACGTCGACGAAATCGACAAAATTGGCAAAACCTCCCACAATGTCTCCATCACGAGAGACGTTTCAGGGGAGGGTGTCCAACAAGCCCTCCTCAAAATGTTGGAAGGAACCATTGCAAACGTCCCGCCAAACGGCGGCAGAAAGCATCCCGAACAGCATTTTATCCAAATTGACACGAGCAACATCCTCTTCATTTGCGGCGGAACGTTCGTCGGGCTGGAGGAAATTATTGAGAGACGACTGGGAAAACGCACGCTTGGTTTCGCCCAAGTTTCGAGAGAAAACGAACCTTTTGGCGACAACAGCTCCGTGAATCTTTCTCGGGTTGCGAGCGAGGACATCATCGAATTCGGCTTGATCCCGGAGTTCGTGGGTCGACTTCCCGTGATTGCTGCCCTCTCGGATCTCTCGGTTGACGACATGGTGCGCATCCTCAAGGAGCCTAAAAACTCTCTCGTGAAGCAATACACCCACATTTTTGGGATGGACAATGCCGAGTTAGTCTTCACGCCCGAAGCGCTTGAGACCATTGCGCGGCTCGCAAAAGAAAAACGCACGGGCGCAAGAGGATTGCGATCCATTTTGGAAGACGTGATGCTGGACATCATTTTCGAGATGCCCGACCAGCCCACGGGGGTTCGGTACGTGATTGATGAGGACATTGTCCTCGGCAGGCGAAAGCTCTTCAATTTCGAGGAGCAAAAGCGCTGGGCGTAGGTGGTTTCTACCTGCGCTCAAAAGAGCTTGAGGGGTCAGGAGAGTTCAAAGGAAGCGCTAACTTCGAGACAGTGGGAAAAGTTTGCACACAACCCTTTTTTCGCGCACAAAAGGGAACCCCTCGGAGCGCATTTTCCCACGATGCCCCCATCTTTGACGATTTCTGTGTCACTCCCTCTTTGGATTTCATAATCGCCGTAGAGGGGAATCTCTAACGCAACCTGTTCTAGTTCCAACAAAGCCCACCACCGGAAGGAAAGGTTGCATCGTGACCCGAAGTGGGCTGGGTAAAATCTCTATTTGATGGAGTCTTCCGGGATTTTGATGGAGTCTTCCGGGATTCCCGAGCTTATCTCGCACACTTTTTCGGGCAGAATAGAGGCGGAGCGGAGAAGCTCATAGCGCAACGCACCGAGTCCCGAAAGGACGCCAATGACTAAAAGCGCCGTGATAACGATCCACTCGAACGTGAGCGCACCACTACGCGCGCGCTTCGATTGATTTAAGCGTTTCGAATACATTTTTGCCCCCCTCTCACGGCGTTGTCGTCGGAGCTTTCACGAACTCCGCATCGATGCGATCGACAACCTCGATCGTGTCAACAATTTCGTGTAGGAACGCGTCTCTCGTAGCCGCCAGCCCGCCAATGATGCCGATAACCAATAGCACACAGAGCAAAATCCACTCGAAGGAGAGGACGCCGGAACGACAGCCGGGGCGGCGCGATTTGCGGTGGTTTCTCTTCGTCAACATTTTAACCTCACGTTCCTGCGGCACCTGTTGTCTCTGCCGAGGTATTCAATAACTCTACACTCTCCGTCATATCGACCAGTTTGGTGAGTACCGAGTTGCGCAACGCCCCCAAGCCACCGATTAAACCAATGACCAACAGCGTTGTGATCACGATCCACTCAAACGACAGGGAGCCGCAGCGTTGTTTGCACTTTTTGTTCATGTTCAAGCTCATTCTCTCTCAAGGACAAGCGACCGCGCGCCCCAAACCTTCCAAGGGTTTCGAGCCGTACTCGCTAATCTCTCTTTCGTCCATTTAGAGAACAAATATGAACCCAACTCTTTTCTCCCTCAGAGTCTGCCCAACCCGCACAAAATCCGACGCAAAAGCGGCTCACTCCAAAACGTTGACGACCGATTTCACGTTGAGGTTGAAGACACGGTACTCCTTCATATAGTTGCGCGTCCCGGCAAGAGTGACGCGCTTTTTCTCGTATCGCGCAAGGTCGATGTTTGGAGGAGCCGTCACGTAGCACCGAACGATACCCTCTTCCGTGACGAGCGCGTAGTAGGGCAAAATCAGATCGGCATATCGCGAGCGTTGAACTCGCACGAGAATCCCGGTATAATCCCACCGACCCGGCTGCGTGGAGTAAGGGGCGGGGAACGCGGAGGCGCGCATTCCATTGAGTTCCGCCGCTTCGGTCTCGAAAATACCGTTTGTCGCGCCTTGTTGAGGAGAGCCATCCCGAAGGAACGACGACGCCCCACCCGGCGCTGTGGAAAGCATTCGGTCGTACTCCACTTTCCTCTGCCGCACGCTGTCCGCTTGAAGGATTTTCGACCGCAGCGCCTCGACTTGCTCGCGTTCTTGAATCGATCGCGCACGCGCCATGAGTTGATTCGCGCGCAGGAGCAAACCCTGCGTCTCCCACAAAGCGGCATCCCTCCCAGACATTATGTACGAGAGATCCGCGTCGAGTTGGAAGAGATAATATTGGAACGACCCTTTGGGCGCTGACGGGGAGATTGCACTCGAGGTACCGTTGCCGGTACCGTTGGCGAGGTCGTTTGATGAGGTGTTGGGTGAGGCGGAGAAATCAGTCGCTGCGGCAGGGGCGCGAGAGACGCCGTCCCCACGCTGAGGCGGCGAGGGAATTGTCGTCACGCCCGTCTCGTTGGGAGAGAGTTCACTCCCGTGGATCCAACGGAATTCGCCCGCCGGAGGAGCGATTTTGTAGAAGGAATCGATTCCGCTTGTGGGAGGCTCCAATATCTCGACGACTTGGTCTTGTTTGAGTGAGACCTGCATTTGGGATCGGTCGTTTGAGAGGCGACTTCCGACGTAGACCGGGGCGGCATTCGTGATTGCGACGCCCAAATCTCCTCGGACGGGTCGAATATATCGCGCCGCCACCCACGAGAAACTCCCGACAGGAGGACGAATGGCGCACCAGCCGTCTGGCGTGTGTTTATACACCTCCACTGCGTCGCCATTGACGCACTGATCCACGGCGTAAAAGTCGAGACCCGGACCACTTCGCACCTGCGCCGTCGCAACGCATACCCGTGCAGAATAGGGGAATTGCGCGGCACAAACCGCCACGGGGAGCGAAAACACCAATAATAATGTCGCGAGGGTGTTCCTTCTTGTATTCATTTGCCGAATTCTCTACTCATCACACGCTAAATTTTACACGGAATCAGGATAAAAAGTCCCAACGGGTTCTTCTCAAAAGGTTGTTTTTGTGGTATACTTACGCTTTCAGTTGTGCGCAACAATCGAAACAGAATCCCAAAGTATAAAGAGTATAGCGCAAAAAGAGGAAAAAGACAAGAGAGATTTTTCAAAAAGGAACCTATTCATGAAATTTGGCACCACTCGTCACGCCCGGGAAATTTGCGCGGGCTTGGATATTCTCTATCCCGACGGACGCTGCTCGCTTGAGTGGACGACGCCGTTGGAGCTTCTCGTCGCGACGATTCTCTCCGCACAATGTACGGACGCTCGCGTCAATATTGTCGCAAAGACGCTCTTCCAAAAATATCGCAGCGTGGCGGATTTCGCTACCGCTCCGATTGAAGAGCTTGAGAATGACATCCGAAGCACGGGTTTCTACAAAAATAAAGCCAAAAACATTCGCGAGTGTTGCCGGCAGATTCTCGAACGCTTTGATGGGGAAGTGCCACACACAATGGAGGAGCTTGTCACGCTCGCTGGCGTGGGGCGCAAAACCGCCAACTGCGTCCTCGTAACGGCGTTTGGCATAGCGGAAGGAGTGGTCGTCGACACGCACGTATTCCGCACCTCGCGCCGCCTGGGTCTCTCCGAGGGGAACACGCCCGAGAAGGTGGAGCAGGATTTGATGAAAGTCGTTGCGAAAAAGCGGTGGGTGGACATCTCGCACCAGCTTGTCCTTTTTGGACGCCATATTTGCAGCGCGCGCAAGCCCTCGTGCGAGACGTGCCCATTTAGCGAACGACTTTGCAAGGAGCGCCAAGAAGCTGCCCCAAAATGAGGTGCCTCATTTCGCCAAAATCAAAAAATAAATAATGCCGAGAAGGAGAAAAATAACGACCATCTGCGCCGCGATGAAGAAGTCCCTCCCGTCGTCGAAGAGTCTCTTTCGTTCCTTTTTTTGACGTTTTGGCTCTTCTTCCGTTTCCTTTTTTCCTTTCATTTCCGGTTTGGCTTCAGGCTCCTCAGACGCGCTTCCTTTGGGAGGTCGCTTCATAGGTGTCGTTTGGTACTCGACGAAAAACGCAGGCACTGCGTCTCCGCTCGATTCCCGAGGTGGAGCACTCGTATTCGAGAGCAAAAACGCTTCAAATGCGTCCGCCCCTTTGGAACTCGCCCCCTCTCCCGAAGCCGCTGCGTTGGACGTTTCGTGTGCGGTTGATGTCCTTGGCGCAGTGGTCGGGGCGTGGGTTGAAGTCTGAATCTGATCCTGCGTCGGCGTTGGAGGGGGTGTGGTGAAATTGAGTCCGCTCTCGCTCGGCGAAATAGGCGTCGAACTAGGCGTCGAAACAGA
>JAUNBK010000139.1 GCA_030527105.1 Planctomycetia bacterium | reverse complement strand
TCAACTGCCGGGGCTTCTTCAACCGCAGGAGCTTCCTCAACCACCGAGGTCTCTTGGGTCGGTGTATCTTTCTTCAGAATCGACGCTCCCTCAGGATCCTCGGCAGGGGTCGCCTCGGCGGAGAGTTTGCTTTCTTCGGTCGTTTTTTGCACCGGAGTCACTCGACGCTGCGCACGTCGGCGCCCAACCTGAGCCTCCACACTCAAAGAGGACAACAAGCAGCCCACCGCGATAAGCAGCGCAACTGCCAAGAAAAACCGTTTCTTATTTGCACACTGAATCATTTGTGCGTACTCCATTTATATCAAGACATTGTACTCCGCCCGCCTCGATTTGCCCCTTGTCACCCACCGCCCTATAGTGGCGCTCAAATGAATTTGAGTTTTCACGATGAGTATCAATTCGTCGCACCACGCCTTGCATGGTGAAGTAGAATCACAAGGAAAGTTCCGAAGCGAACGGAAGCTCCAGCCTCCGACGCGGAAGCCAGTTGTGAGACCAGGATTCGTTCATACTCACCCCGACCACACCATTCCATGCCGCAGAATAGCATAAATCTCCATATTTGTCAAGTGAAAAAAGACTCTTTTGCAAGCACGGAAAAAATTTTGGGGGAGAATCTATCGGGATATTTATAATACTTCTCGTTGAAATTTCCGGTGCCGTCCGCCGTTGGAGCTACGCACCACGGCTCGCGATGCGTCGCATAAAACGGGAATTTTAGAGGAGAACGAGTATACAAACGTTCCTGAGCACCGCTCTCAAGTGGAAGCTCGTGCTGCGTCAAAAAAACAGACATCATTAGCGAACGGCAAGAGTCAATCAAAACTTTTTTGATCGCCCCCCTCCCCTCAAAATTTCCCCATTCCCACTTGACTTTTGTCAGATGGCATGGTAGAATGAGGTGCGTTTCTGTCGCATAGAAACTTTTTTTCGAGCGAATTTTAACGCCTACGCAAGTATACATATGTAATGGGGTGAGTATGAATTTTGTTGCTATAGATTTCGAGACGGCGAACTTCTCGCCAGAGAGCGCGTGCAGTATTGGTTTAGCGCGGTGTGAAAGCGGTATGGTGACGCAAACGTATCAATCTTTCATACGACCGCCGCGTTTGTATTTCGCCCAGAGGTGCGTGGAGGTGCATGGAATAGAAGCAAAGGACGTGCGAGGGTGTCCGACCTTCCGCGACTTGTGGGAGGATATTCGCTCTTTTATTGGACAATCGATCTTGGTTGCCCACAATGCTCCCTTTGATCGGAGGGTACTCTCTTCATGTTTGGAGTGGTACGCGCTCCCACAAATCTCGAACCCATGGGAATGCTCGCTCCAGTCGGCAAGGCGCAATTTGTCGCTTCCAAACTATCAGCTGCACACGGTCGCAGCGCATTTTGGAATCCAATTTCATCATCACGACGCGCTTGAGGACGCCGTGGCGGCGGCGCAAATCATGATCGAGATTAATAAGATAAAGCCTCCGGGTTGTCACTAGCGCTGCGTCAAAAAAACAAACAGCATTCGCGAACGGAAGGAGCATTTCAAAAGTTCTTTGAAGGAGAAGTTGGTGGAACGCGGGTCAAAAAAGATTGTGTTCATAAAATTGACGCAACAGTAGCCAAAAATTCCTCGGCACTTCACTTGGAACTACGCTTCGCTCCGTTCTCGGCTCTGGCAGGTCGTTTGAGCCGTGAACGAAGTGCGAAGCCCGTGGTTCCAGACGGGAGGGAGAATCGTCTGACGCTTCACCCTCCAGTTCCCCTTCTTTGAAGGCCCGGTGGTTGAAGGGATAAAAAACCGTCGATGAGAACGATCAAGGCGAGATGGATTCGTCGAACATGATATCCAACCATTTGCGTGCCAAGTCGTGCTTGACGCGCGAGGAATCGTACGTCAGCGCGAGTTGGAGCGCGCCTGAGTAGGAGAGAAGGGCGAGCGTGAAAGGAACGTTTGTCGTGCGAGGGGGATAAATTTTCACCTCTTCGAGCGCAAGCTCCCCTGCGCGAATGCGTCCGTCGGCGCCAAGCAATGAGGACGAGGACAAAAGACGCCCCAAATTGCTGAACAAAAACGTTGCGAAAGGCTTGCTCCGGGACGTGAATTTCTCCATTCCCCAGCGTCGATGAGACCCAAGCTGCACGTCGCACAAACCACGCAGTTTGCGAGAAAATAGCTCCGGCTCCTTCGACGTTTTGAGTCGCGAGGTGGTGCGTTGGACTCGTTTGAGTGTGGATTCGAACGAAACGTTCCTCGTGATTTTTTGCTCGAGAAAAAGGACGCTCACCACGTTGGCGAGTGTCACGTCGTCGAATTTCCCCGCGAGCGCGCCACGCTGGCGCATGTTGAACGGAAGCGCAGCGCGAATCTTCCGACAAGGCGCGAAGCCCCCCGCTGCCGTCTGCGCCAAAACGAAAAACGCTCGGGCGAGCAAATAGTCATTCAGCGTGCCGCCAGACGCTTTCGCAAGCCGCAGGAGATGCGACGTTTCCTCGGGCGAAAAGTTCCGCCGACACGTTTGAAGGACGCACGCACCCTCCGCCGACACCAAAACGGGTGGCTCCGTTGCCGCAAACGATCGCACCTTGCGCGCAGATTCTGGTGCCGAAGTGTGCGCGAAAGAATAAAGCAGTGGAGTCGAAAAAGGATTCAAAAATCGCAGCGCTCCCGTTGCGTACCACTTGGCGATCGTCCGAGCCAACGCGGTATCCATTGGGATGCGCGATCGCGCCTTAATTTCTCGCGGCGTCGGTTCCTCCTCGGCGTTTTGGCGTTGATAAAGTCGCAATATCTTTTCGAAAAAGAGCATTGCTCCAAGCCCGTCGGTCGTGACGTGATTGAATTGATAATAAACGTCGGCGACTTTGCGCTGCGGGTCGTGAAAAACGCGCATTCTCACTCCGGGGTGCGTCGTGATATCGATAATCCCCTTGATCGTCCTCTCTTCTTGGTGCGGTTCTTCGCGATACTCGTAAATTTCTGGAGGAAGCGGCGTTTTCGCCCACAGAGAATCCGATGGCGAGATTCTCCAATCGACGATGCCGTTTTCGTGCCAAGTCGCGAGACTTCTTGCCAAGGGCGTCAAACGCAGAGCCGTCGCAAAGGCGCGCTCGAAAGCGGGGGCGTCGAAACTCCCGGAAAAACGGAATCTCGTGATCGAATCTCCGGGAGAGTGCATGTTTCGTCCGTCGTAAAAGAGAAACTCCTCAAACGGCGTCATGCGGCGCGCCCCGATTTTTCGAGAAAGGAGGACGCATCATCCTCCCTTGGGTGTGTGTAGCGCGTGATCGTCAGGGAAGAAAAAGGGTCGCTCTCTTCGCGAGGCGGCGTCGAATTCAACCGCGTGCTTGCGTCTCTTCTCGAGTCGCGTTCTTCCTCGATCAGGACGTCCGGCGCGCGATTCTCCTCCGCAAAACGACAAAAGACACTGAGGAGCGCAGGGAGCAAGAGAAGCGACGTGAGCCAACAACACGTTACGCCGAGCGACAAAACGATTCCCAAACTTTGAAGCCCCCGGTGTTCCGCCGTCATTAAAACGCCGAAACCTATTATCGTCGTGAGCGATGTTAAGATGATACTCATGGCGGTTGAAGGTGTGAGGCGATAGAGCGATTTCCCATGCTGGTGGCGAAAATCGTGGACGATATGCACTCCGTCGTCGATTCCAATCCCGATTATCAATGGGAGAACGATCATATTCGCGGCGTTGAGTGAAATGTCGAAAAATCCCATGATTCCGAAGGTACACACCATCCCGAGTGCCACAGGCGAGAGTGCGAGGAACGTGTGTCGGATGCTTCGCAAGTCTAAATAGAGAAGGAAGACCACGGTGGCGAGCGCAAGGGCTGCCGCCTCGAGGTAGCAATCGCGCATTTGGAGGGAACACTCGTAGGTTTGGAGCGGATTCCCCGTCGCGCGCGGATCCACACTACGCACGTCGGCAACAAACGTGCTCAAGTTGTCCATATCCCACAAGTCGCCTTTCCCATACACCTGAAGGAGAAAGGTTCCGTCCGGGGCAAGGTAGCGCTCCACATACGACTGCGGGAGGTCGCTCACCTGCGGCGGGACAGGGTCAGAAATCGCACGCAGCGCAAGCAGTCTCTTCAGGAGATCCGCTCCCAACGCTTGTTGGTAGTTGGTCATTCTTTGGTAATATTCCTTCGCGCGCAGCTCGCAAAAACGCTGATGCAGTGCGAGGATTCTCTTATGGAGATTTTGGTACTCTTGCCGGGTGGCGAGCACATCTGCCGCACGCAGGAGACACGCGTTCATATCGGGGATGGAGAGGATCGGTGCCGCGCCAGCAGAGGTGGGCGTTTGCTCGAGTACTTGCGAAATCTGACGAACGGTGTCGACATTTTCGTCCGGGAGGAGCGCGACCAAACTCTCGACGCGATCCACCGAAGGAAGCGCCTCGAACGCCTCCATTCGGCGGCGCAATTCTTGTTTGTCCTTGGACATCGAAAGAGCAAACCAGACACTTCGGTTGCTTTCCTCAATGAGACGCATCTCCGCCTTGACGCTCTCCAACCCCTCGGCTTGGAGGTTGAGGAGATTATAATCGTACCTCAAATTCGCGGCGAAATACCCCAAAGCGGCAACGATCGCGATTCC
Organism: Planctomycetia bacterium; assembly: GCA_030527105.1. Taxonomy (GTDB): domain Bacteria; phylum Planctomycetota; class Planctomycetia; order Pirellulales; family Thermoguttaceae; genus RGIG3701. The sequence goes on along the minus strand of JAUNBK010000139.1, from coordinate 2,495 downwards.
CACGGGGAGCGTGATTCGGGGATGAAGTTGGAAAAGTGCCAATCCTTCGTTTGGATTTTTCGGCACGGGCAGATCCTCCACCGAACGTTTCGCGTCGGAGAAATAGATCAAAATGGGGAGCGTCGTAAGCGCCGAAAAACAGCACAAGAGAATCCCACCGCCGGCGATTTGTCCCAACTCGGCAACGCCCGTGAATTCCGTGAGACCCGCCATAAAAAACGCGGCGGAAGTCGTGAGCGCCCCCGTCAAAATGCCGGGTCCAATTTCGCGACCTGCACGAACAAGCGCGTCGTGCGTGTCGTCTCCCTCGCGCCGACATTGCAAGTAGCGTGAGGTATAATGCACTCCAAAATCAATGCCCAATCCCACCAAAATGACAGCGAAAGAAATACTCAGGATGTTCAAATGCCCGATGAAGAGCGTGATAAAACCAACGCTCCACCCCATGCCGACGAAAAGGGCAAACACTGCCATCATTGGGTGACGAAGACCGCGGAAAAAGACGATGTAAAGGAGCGTGACGCCCACGATGGAGAGCCACGTCGCTATCGACATCGCGTCTTGGCTCGATCTCATCTCGTCGTTTTCCATGACGGGGAGACCCGTGAGTTGAAGCGAAACGTTAGGGTGTCGCTCCTGAACCTCAGAAAGCATCCCACGCAGTAGGTCGATACCCTCCGTGCCGCGCGCGAAGGCGTTCCCTTCTTCGTTCTTCTCCTTCATTTTGACGAGCATGATTGCAAGTCGATTCTCGATGAGCCACGTATAATGTATATTCGAAGGCAGCGGTGGCACGGAACCCACTTTCGGTGCTGGAGGACTCGCGACGGTTCCTCTGTTGGACGCTGTGTTCGTTCCTGCGTCTGGCGACGTCTCAAGCGCAACGTCGAAAATGTTCACGGGTTCTGCCGACGAGGATTGCGGCGTGCCTCCCGAGAGCGCAGTGGCATATTGAACGGTCTGAATCGCGTTCATCGGGGCGTAATCGGAGTATGCGTAGCAGTCTGCGGTCGAATCGTGCGTAGAATGCGTAGCATATTGAGGAATATCAGGGTAGCGTGCCATGTAGCTCCCCATCGGGAGAATCTCTCCAAACGTCGGAACATTCTCCGGCGTGGCGGACGGCGCGCCAGGGGGAATCATCAACGGGGGAACGATCGCTTGGCTCGACGACACAGACGCTGTGGGAACTTGAACGTAATTAAACCCCACCGAGGAACTCGTGTCGTTCGGGAGCGAGAGCGAAGGAGTCATTAAGCCGAATTGCGACGAAAGCGCGGCAGAGTCGTCCTGCGGCATCTGCGCGTTGCGGCGTGAGTCCAAATCAATACTCGGGAACGGCGAGACAAAGACGTATTCTGGCGCGAACACACCCTCCAAACTCGACACCATCAGCTCAATCGACTTCTCGGAATTCCGCGCAACAATCTCTGGGAGCGTGTTTGCGGGAGCCATAAGCGGCTGAAGGTTTTGATTCATCAGACGGTCGACCGAAAGGGTTTCCCAACGATTATGAAACACGCCTTCGTTCGCTTTGAGGAAGAGTTTAAGCCCCTCCAGCTCGTCTTTAGAGGCGAAGTGGAGCGCTTTCGAAATCAGCACACTATCGTCGAATCGATAAAAGAGGGAGTAGAACGTATCCTTTTTCTCCTCAATTTTCCACGCAAGCGCGTCCACTGCCGCGACGATATCGGGCGCGCCTTCCCCTGTCTGTTTTCCCGGTGCTTCGACCAAAATCACCAAATCGTCGGCACTGCCAAATTTATCGATATACTCGAGCCAATATTGATTCCACTCGCTTGTAGGATTAATGAGATCCAAACGTTTATTCTTAAACTCGATATTTTTCGCGGCATAAATCCCGCACAAAACGGCGCTTACAACGGAGAGAAGCAAAACAAGAACGCGGAATTTCAAAACAAAACGAATCCACCCCGCGACGGGGACGGAAAGCATCGATATTTTTGCCGTTTTGGAATGGGGAGTTGTCACGAAAACGTTCCTTCAACAAAAAGTAAGCGCGAATATGTGGTTTATACTCATCGTCGTTTAAAATTCCCGTTTTGCGCGACGCTTTGCGAGCCGTGGTGCGTAGCTCCAACGGCAGACGGCACCGGAAATTTCAACGAGAAGTATTATATTATTTGCTTCGTGTGAAATCTCTCGAACAATGAGGGATTATAAAACACGACTCCCAAATAGTAACGTTTTTTCAGTTTTGCCGCAATAGGAATTTTACGGATTTTTCGGCTGAGAGATGATTTTTTTCTCAACTCGTCTCATCTCGTGGGCGCGAGAGGGCGCAGAACGTCGTCGTGTCGGATATTTCCTGGGCAACGAAGACAAACGGCGATGATTTCATGCCGTGCGGGATTCTCTCAGCATAGGAAACACCGCAACGATGAACAACGGTTTTACGCAGTCTGCCACGCTGACGTTCGAGTTTTATAATACTTCTCGTTGAAATTTCCGGTGCCGTCCGCCGTTGGAGCTAC
>JAUNBK010000138.1 GCA_030527105.1 Planctomycetia bacterium | reverse complement strand
AAACCGGTGTGCAAACCTGCGTACAAGAAGGTCGTTGTGAAGACCGTCTGCGTTCCTTGCGCCCCAGTGTGTGAGCCTGCGCCTGCGTGTGAGGAACCTTGCGCTCCCGCTTGCGGAACCTGCTGCGTCCCTTGCCGTCCGATTGAGCCTTTGTTCTGCAAAGTGCGCAGAGACATCCAAATCGCGGTGTGCGAGTTCAAAACCGAGTTAGACTGCAACATTTCGCAGGCGAAAGCGGAAGCGGAAGCCCGACAGGCGTGCCGTATCGTCGCCCGCAGTGGAGTGTGCGCGGACGAAGTGGAAGTTTGCCTTCGCGATCGTCCCCGACCGGGAGCGGCGATCAAAGGATTGTTCCGCACGCTTTTCGGTACCGTGGATTATGACAAATGCTCTTGCGGCGAGTGCGATGCCTGCAGCGCCTGTGGTGGCGAATACGTGACGGAAGCGGACGCCCTCACCCCGGCGGAAGCCCCTGAAGCTGCGCCGGCAGTGGTTCCGGAAGCCGCGCCCGCTCTGCCCGAAGCACCTGAAGCTCCGGCGGAACCCCAACTCCCCGCCGCTCCTGAAGTCTCCGTGTCGCCCAGCGCTCAAGAGGAGACTGTCGAAGTGGTCAAAAGCGCGCCTTTGGCAGTCCCCGCTGTCGAAGCCGATGTGGAAAATGTCCTCGACATGCCCGAAACGGCAATCGAAGGACTCCCGGCTGACGAATTGACGCTCCCCGACACTTTGGAAGGCAGCTCGATCCTTAACGAATCGGATTCCCTCGACGGCAGCACTCTTCCCGAACCGCCGGTTGATTCCACCGGGAAAGTGAATTTTGGGAATGCGAGCCGAAGCATTGTGCGACGCTAATCACGCGTGGTGGTGAAATAGAAGACATACTCAATGGTTGGATTGCCTGAAAAACAATATACTGGCGTTCGAATGAAATTGAGTTTTCACAAAAAAGTGAGGAACCATGGTGCCTAGCTCCATCGGCGACTCGAGGTGGAAATTCTACCGCAGAGTATAAAATTTCCGAGCATTGAGAGAAGCCCCGTCCGAAATGACGGGGTTTTTTGCGTTTATACTCTTCCACGAACCCCTTCCTCCCTTAAGAATTCGGTTTTCACGAGGTTTTGGTAATCATGTTTTCACGAATGCAGCGCGGCTCCAACGGCTCGCAAATCGTCGCGAAAAACAGGAACTCTAAAGCACGATAAGTATCAAGCGCTGCGATAAAACAAACAACGAAAAACTCCTCACATCCAGAAAAATCGTTAAATGAATACACACGCTAAACGTCCGTATCAGGCGTCCCGATAATTGAGAGGTGTGTAGTTGTGTTGGCTCCGCGCGTGAGGCGGGAGCTGTTGTTTAAGGAGTGATCGATGGCGCAACATCAGTCCCAAGCGGACAAAAAGGCGTGGGGAGGCGTTTTTAACGAAACTGCCGACCCGCGCATGGAAAAATTCACGGAGAGTATTAGCTTCGACAGCAGACTTTATCGACACGATATCCTCGGCTCGCAGGCGCACGCCAAAATGCTCGCTCACGTCGGCGTTCTCACCAACGACGAGTGCTCGCAAATCGTGGACGGGCTCGACGCCATCCTCCGCGACATTGAGGCGGGGAAGTTCGAATATCGCATCGAGCTTGAAGACATCCACATGCACATCGAAAAGGCGCTCATCGAACGCATTGGCGACGTGGGGCGCAAATTGCACACTGGCAGAAGCCGAAACGACCAGGTTTCGACGGACTTTCGCTTGTGGACGCGCGAGGCGATTGATGTTTTGGATGCCCGACTCGAACGGCTTCAGAAGGCGTTTGTCGATCGTTGTGATGCGGATTTCGACTGCATCCTCCCGGGCTACACGCACACGCAGCGGGCGCAACCCGTTCTCGCGCCGCACTATTGGCTTGCGTATTGCGAGAAATACGCACGCGATCGCGAACGACTCGCGGATTGTCGCAAGCGCGTGAATACTCTGAGCCTCGGCGCGGCAGCCTTGGCGGGTACCTCCATTCCGATTGATCGTTTTTATACCGCGCAGCTCCTCGATTTTGAGCGCGTCGCCGCCAATAGTTTGGACGTTTCGAGCGACAGGGATTTCGCGCTCGAATTCACGTTTGCTCTCGCCCTGATTGCCGAGCATTTGAGCGTTTGGGCGGAAGAGTGGATTTGGTGGTCGACGGTGGAATTCAACTTCATCAAGCTCCCGCAGAAATTTTGCACCGGCTCGTCCATCATGCCACAAAAAGTCAATCCCGATTTGCTCGAGTTGATTCGCGGCAAGACGGGGCGCGTGATTGGCGATTTGCAAACCCTGCTGGTACTTGTCAAAGGACTCCCTTTAGCGTATAATAGAGACTTGCAGGAAGACAAACTTCCGGTGTTCGACGCGTTCGATACCGTGTCGGCGTCGCTTGAGCTTGCGGCAGACGTGGTCGCGCAGACGGAGTTGAATCGCGAAAACATCCGCGCCCGACTTGAGTTTGGATATCTGGACGCCACCACGTTTATGGAGTATCTCATCAAGCGAGGTGTCCCGCAGCGTACCGCGCACGGCATGGTGGGACGGCTGGTGCGTCTCGCGATGGATCGCAAAATCCCGCTCGCGAAGCTGCCGATTGAGGAGTATCGTGCTGAGTGTCCCGAGATTGACGAGACGGTCTACGAGATTCTCGGGGTTGAGAATGCCGTGCGAGCCTTCGTGAGTTATGGTTCGACGGCGGCGGAGCAGGTTCGCGCCCAGGTCGACGAGTGGAAGAAGAGATTTTGACGCGCAGTCTCGCCAAAATACATAGAGACAAAACCCCAGAAGCGTTTTGATAAAAGAAAAACCAAAGTGTAGTCCGATTCCCCGAATGGTTTGAGAGAAAGAAAATGACGTCATTATTTCGATTTTATTCCTTTGTGCCAGCGACGATTGTCGTGGCGCTTTGTTTCCTCTCGACTCTTTTGCCATTGGAGCGAGTCGCACTCGTTGAGCGTCCCCTTTTTGCGCAAGGTTTTGACGATGATTTTGGTTCCGAGGACGAGGAGGCAGATTCTGAAGAGGAGGCGGACGAATTTGCTGACGAAGAGGAGGATTCAGAGGACGAGGTTTCTGAGGATGATGCGGACGAACAAGAGAGTGCGCCTGCGGACAGCGCCGAGGGAGAAAATGTCTCGGTCGAGGTCGATCCTTTTAAGCCCTACCAACTCGGCGACGCAGCAATGAACGAAATCCTCGCACGCGACCCTCAAACGCCGCTCGAGCATGTGGACTGCGCGCAAATTCTCACGGAGCTTGCGCGTTACGACAAAGCGCGGGAGTTCTATCGTCGCGCGCGCAATCTGGAACTTTCCGACGAGGACCTGGATGCGCTTCTGGCGAAATATGGACGTGCGTTTTTCGTCTCCCTCTCCGCAAATCCGCGACTGAAGCCGCACGGAGAGGCATTTGGGCGATACGTTCTCGAATCCATGGAAAAACGATACGAAAACGACGAGGAGTTCATCAACAAAATAATCGACCAGCTGAACGATCCCGACCCGGACCGACGGCGTATTGCGTTGGGAGAAATTCAAGGGCGTCGGAGTGTTGCGATTCCTCTCTTGATTTCTGCGTATGCGGAATCGGACGATGAGAGTCGTTCCGAGGCGTTGCGCGACGCGATTCTTCGTTTTGGCGAGATCGTCACGCCCGCGCTCTCGGCGGTGTTGGATTCTGGCGACGAGACGCTTCAAATTTCGTGCGTGGAGCTGCTCACGATCCAAGCGATGCAGAAGATACACTCTGCGCGCGTCGCGCTTTATCGCGCTGCGGCATTCACGAGCAAAGACCAAGAGCTTGTGTGCGAGTACGCAACCCAATGTCTTGAGGAAGCGGTTGAGAAAAAGAAGATATCGTTAGCGAGCGTAGCGCAGGTGCTTCAGGAGGAAATTCAGAAGGTTCAGAAGGAAAAGACCATTTTGGAGCGCGACGATGACCCGATGTTCGTGCATGTTTTGTGGCGTTGGAATGCAACGGAGCAAGCCCTTTTTTGCGAACCATCCACTCGGCTTGCGGGCGCGCGGCTCGACGCCTATCGACTTGCGCGTGCTTTGTGGAATCTTTATCCCAAGATGCCGATCGTGAGAAAGCACCTCTTTATTTGTGCGTCGGAATATGTCGTCACTTTTTCGAAGGAAATACAATCCGCGCCGCTCAAATCCGCCACGATCCTTGAGACAGACGAGTTCACGCACATTCGCGAAAACTACTCCGTCTCTGAGGTGGAGTCGTATCTTGACGAGGGTTTGACGAAGGGGCTATACGACGCCTCCGTCGTTGCGGCACTCTTTTTGGGCGAAATGGGGACGGAAGACGTCTTGCACACCAACGCGCCGGGCTTGTCCAACTTGGCTCGAGCTTTGAGTTCTCCCCATCGGCTCCTTCGTTTCACGGCGCTCGAAACCATAATGAAGTTGAACCCCAAAGCTCCCTATGCTGGCTCTTCTCGCGTGGTGGAGGCGCTCTCGTGGTTCTTGGCGGCGCAAGGGAACGCGCGCGTCCTCATTGGGGACATCAGTTTCGCAAATGGCAACGTTCTTGGCGGACGTTTCGCCTCGCGGTCGTTTGAGTTTGACGTCGCATGTTCCGGGCGCGAGCTTCTCGCAAAAGCGTTTCAATCCTCCGATTATAGTCTGATTTTGATCGACATGGAGATGATTGACGAAACGCCCGACCTCATTCTCCAACAGCTTCGGTTGGACGCGCGGACAGCAGACATTCCTATCGTATTGATCGCGCAGAGCGAGTACTACAAGCTGGCGGAGCGTTTATCGCAAAAGCTCGCCAAAAGCGTTTGGTTCCCTCGCCCCGCCACGGACGATGATTTGGATTTGCTCCTCACGTTGTCGAACAGGGTACGCACCTCCGCGAATATTCCGGTCGAGCAGCGTCAGGCGGAGATTCGACAGTGTCTCGTTTGGGCGCACGACATCATTCTCTCCCACCGTAGTGGTTGGGTTCCTCGCGGCGATTTCAAGAAGAAGGATTCGTCTCTCGAGTCGCCATTGAAGGTTTATGACGTGACGAAGCTGCAGGAGCCGATTTTGAAGATCGCGCCCAATCCGCGTTTTTTGAACGAGGCGATTGAGGCTCTGAGTGCGTTGGGCACTCCGCGCGCTCAGGAGATGTTGATTTTCCTCGCAAACTCCGGGAATTACGACCATAAAGCCAGCGTTTCCGCTGCCGAGGCGCTCAAGAAAAACACCCTTTCGTACGGCGTTTTGCTAAAGACGGACCGAATTGCCGACCTGTATGAGGAATACAACTCGACGCGAGGCACACAGAAGCGCCAGCTCGAAATCCGGGGACTCATCCTCGACGCTCTCGAGGCTCCGCTCCAGACGAGCGTTTCGCAAGCAGAGGCGTTTCCGCAGGTGAAATAGTTTCTCTCAACGCATTGGGGCGAGGGTGCGTTCCTCTCCTCAATGAGAGTTTGGCGAATACAAAAGGCAAAAACATGGACTCTTCCACTCCCGTCCGGAGCATTAATTGGAAAAGAAACCTCATTTTTATTTGGCTTTCTCAAATCCTATCGATTGCTGGTTTTTCGTCCGCAATGCCTTTTATCCCCATCTACATTCGCGACCGGTGGGGAATCTCTGGCGAGCACGAATTGGGCGTTTGGATGTCTGCGTTCTACTTTTTCGGAATGTTCAGCTTCTGCCTCTCCACCCCTATTTGGGGCGTGCTTGCCGATCGATTTGGTCGAAAACTCATGCTTCTTCGCGCGTGCTACGTGGATGCCATTTTGTTTCCCTGCTTCCTTCTCGCACCCAATCCGACGTGCTTAATCGTCGTGCGATTTATCTCGTCAGCTTTCACGGGGACCGTTTCCGCCGCGCAGACGCTTATCGTCACGACGACTCCTCAAGAGCACCACGGCTTCGCGCTCGGCACACTCTCCACCGCAATTTGGAGTGGGAACCTCATCGGCTTCGCCATTGGAGGTCTCGTCGTGCACTATTTTGGTTTCACGGCGGCGTTTCTCACGTGCGGACTCATGTACCTTTTCGCGGGATTGTTCGCCCACATTTTTGTCCAAGACAACTTTGAACCCACGAAAGGCGCCGCCTCGGAAAGCGTCCGAAGCACTTGGTCGGGCTTGTCGATCGGGATATGGACGATTTTCGCGCTCATTATTTTCACCGCGATTGCACGCCGTTTTGACGAACCGTATGTTGCGCTCATGGTGGAGCAGATCCATGGTCCCCTCAACACGGCATTTCACACCGGGTGGATCAGCGCCGTGGCGGCGGTTGGAGGAGTGATCTCGGGCATGGTTCTTGGTCGATTGTGCGACAAATACTCTCCAGAGAAGATCGCGACGCCTTCTCTTTGCCTTGGCGGACTCACGATGTTTGCGCAGGCATTTGCCTCGTCGCTTGGATTTTACGCGACCGCTCGATTCATGAATTTCGCGGTCGCCAGCGGATTGGAAGCGATATTTCTCTCGATCCTTTCTCGAATTTCGTCCGAATCGCGTCGCGGAGCGATCTTTGGACTCGCCTCGGGTTTAAGAATGGTCGGCATCCTTTTCGCGTCCGCGTTGAGTGGCGGTATCATTTATCTCGTCGGTGTGCGCAGCGTTTATCTCACGGCAGGAATCCTTTTTTTCCTCATCATCCCGGCATTCTGGGCGTCGCGAAATATCCTCCAGAGTGCCTCCTCAGAAACTTAAGTAGAGTGTGCACCCATTTCGGGACAAAGCCATTTTTCCGCGCCACCATCCCGCCAATCCCACGACGATTGTGGTCTCCCCGAAAATCACAAATTCAAACACTCCCCCATTTTATACTCGTTCTCCTTTAAAATTCCCGTTCTGCGCGACGTTTTGCGAGCCGTGGTGCGTAGCTCCGACGGCGGACGGAACCGGAAATTTCAACGCGAAGTATTATAAGTCATTTTTTCGCATTTTCCCAGAGAAAAAACTTCACATTTGGCTATCGAGACTGCAAAACACGCATTCTAAAGATTGTTGTCCGAGAAGCCCGATGTTTTAGTCCGCGTTTCGCACAATTCGGTTTGAGCGCGTAAAAACAAGAGTGAAACAAACGTCAAAAACACATCAAAAACAATTAAATTAACGCATATCAATCCTATTGCGGAAATTCTGCATTGAAACCCACTTTTGCAAAAACCATTCGATCGCAAAAAACACCAAAAAAACGCATTTTTTCACTAAAAAGAATCAAA
>JAUNBK010000137.1 GCA_030527105.1 Planctomycetia bacterium | reverse complement strand
GGATGGAAAAACGCACGGAGTTTTGTGAAGGTGACTTCGACCCGTAAAACAAAGGTTAAAACGACTGTTAGGACACGCTACTACTTGACGAGTCTTCCGCCGTCGGAAGGGTTATGGCCCGGAAAATCTCCTCATTTTTCGCCGCGCCGCCCTCTCTGCATTGAACCCATATGGTTGAATAATGCACATCGATCACCTCCCCTTGCGGGTCTCTGACGACAAAAAACTTGCTTCAGAAATAATCGATACGTTTTTGAATGTCGATGAAAAACGCATTGAATAAGTTGCCCCAGTTTGCCTATTTGTCCATGCGCTAGCCCTGGTTGGATGAGGGGTGGCAGCGGGGTGTTTTGCCGAGGGAACGCGTTCACCACATCAACTACCCCCCGCCCTTCGGGCGTAGCCCTTCAAAGAAGGGAAATTTAGGGAACGCGTTTCCCACATCCTCCCGCACTTCTCACTCAAGAGCCTACACGCAAAATCTCAACCTTTGCTCTTCATCTCAAGGCTTTTGCTCTCCAGCCCCATTTTCGCGAGGAGGAAATAGAGGACGAACCCCACGACAAACGCAAGAAGCGGTGGGCACGGCATATCGAATGGTCGACACTCGATAAAGTTGAACGCACCGACGACGAAGCCGACAAGCCAGCTAATCCACCCAGCGGGGTTGAAGCCTGCCCGAGGTCCGTTCCAACGGAAGCCGGAGAGGATGTAGTCCGCCGTCATTGCGCCGCAAATGGGACCAAACGAGGCGCCAATCACGGTGAAAACTGCCGCCGCCTGCCCCGCTTTCCCCGAGAGGATGAGCGCGATTGCCGCGAGCGTCCCGATTCCGCACGTGATGAAAGGATTGATTTTCGGGAGCGTCGTCTTAATATTGTCCGCAGCGATCAATGCCGCGAAACATGCCGACGGAAACGCGGAGACCGCCAAGAGCGTCATGAAGATGCTGCCGATTTTGTCGTTCCCCATGATTGCGCCCATGATGCTCGGCGTGTTGCCGAGAGGTGCGTCGTACGCGAGGATTCCGGAGCCATACGCGCCTGCGTACACGAGAAGCGAGAGCGTGGCGGCAAAGAGTGTCGCGCCAAAAACACCCACAAGCCCTCCCATGTGGACGTCGTAGCGATTGCGATTTGCCGTGCCCATGTTGCACCCTGCCGCTCCTGCCGTGGCGAAGAAGCCGAGGATGTAGAGTCCGAGAATGTTGAAGACCCCATAAGTCGACGCGCCTGCGGTTTTCGCTCCTTCCGTGAGGGTTTGTTGCTGCGTGACGAGTTCTTTTTGGTCGAATTCCGCGATTCCGCCGCTCGTTTTTGCGAGGAGTACGATTAAAATCACGACCGGAATGAGCGGGAGAAACGACGCGATTGGCGCAACGTACTTGATTCCCTTAAGCCCGATGAACGCTGCCGCTATCGCCCAGAGCGACGCGATAATGAGGTGGACGGAGGACATTTCCTCCATACCAAACGCGCCCGCGAGGAGTAAGCCGGAGAAATATGCATTCACGGCAAGCCAACCAAATTGGAGAACGCCCATGAGAAAGCCCGGCATGAGGAATCCGCCCGTCGTGCCGTAGGTGCTTGTCCCGACGACCGTGAGAGAAAGTCCGCTTTTCATTCCGAGCATGGCGGGCGCGAGGTAGAACAAAAGGTAGCATAGGAACGCAGAGACGAAGATAGCGGCAATTGCCGTCGCGACGCCGCAGCCAAGCATTCCGCCGGGCAGCGCTGCGTCGCCTGTAGGGATACTTTGCCAAAAAACGAACCAAAGCATGATACCGGCGTAGGTTTGCGCCGTATTTTTCCACCATGCCGCGCGATTCTCCGCCGGGTTCGGCTTCGCCAGCGAGACATAATCTGGGAGATTGGTTGCCATATTAAAGCCCTCAATTTTTCACAAAAGTTGAACTAAAAAAACACAAAACGTCGTGTCCATTATAACCCGAAAGCTATTTATTGGCAAGTCGTCTCCCGCGAAAAGGAGCGCATTTTTCTCAAAAAAAGAGGAAAACCGCTCTTGTCAAAATTTCCACTATCCGGTATGATAAAGTACGATGAGTTTATAATACTTCGCGTTGAAATTTCCCGTTCCGTCCGCCGTCGGAGCTACACACCACGGCTCGCAAAGCGTCGCGCAAAACGGGAATTTTAAACGACGATGAGTTTATATGGGGAGCGACATGCGTGCGTTTGTCGCAATTGGGTTGGATTTTGTGAGAGAATGGGGTGGCTTGGCGATGGAAAATGGGAAAGATTTATTGCCCGTTCAGCTTCGGTGGATGACGGAGCTTGACCTTGAAGCGGTTTTTGAACTCGAACAGCGTGAAAGCGCGCATCCGTGGGACGCGTTGGAGCTTGCGAGCGTTCTCAATCGTCCTGACGCTGCCGCCATGGTCGCGGAGTTTGAGGGGCGGATTGTGGGTTTTATCATCTATATTTGCAACGATTCGTGCCTAAAAATTTGCAATATCGTCGTCTCGAAGGACTTCCGCCGTTGTGGCGTCGGTGCGCAGATGATGGCAAAAATCGCTTGCCGACTCACGAGAAGTGTGCGAGACTCTATTCTCCTCGAGGTAAGAGAGACGAACCTAACGGGACAGTTATTCTTTCGTTCTCTCGGTTTTCGCGCCATTTCGATAGAGCGCGCCTCCTACGATTCTGGCGAGGATGCCTATATCATGCAGTACCGTCACCGTCCGAAAGTCCTTCCGACGCAAATGGCGGTGTACTAAAGGGCGAGAATTTGTCCTGATTTTTGGTGGACTTGTTCCCCTCACGCCTCTTTTACGCAGGTCGTGGGGGGGGGGAGGTCAGTTTGAACATGCGGGACAATTCGAGAAGCTGAAATTGAATTCGAAACTGTTCTCCAGAGTTTTCCGTTGTTTTTCGCAAAATCTTTTCACGGGGGGATTTGACTTCTTGCGAGGGATAGAATATAATGAATGGATTATACTGGCGCTCAAAGGAATTTGAGTTTTCACGAAAAAGTGAGGCGTCGCGGTGCACCACTCGGCGGCGGACAAAACTTCGTGAAAACCGAAAATTTATAATACCTCGTGTTGAAACTTCCCGTTCCGTCCGCCGTCGGAGCTACACACCATGGCTCGCAAACCGTCGCGCAAAACGGGAATTTCAAAGGACGATGAGTATAGAAAGGTTCAATTTATGGAAGATAAAATATCTGACCGACCTCGTGATAATTCGCAGGATCGTTTCCCTCGTGCCCCTTTGTCTCCGAATGAGCTTGTGCGCGAGCGCGATGGCGAAACCATTATTTTTCCGTGCGATCCGAACCACCTGCGCAATGCTGCGATCGGTCTGCGCACGATTTTTTGGGCAAATTTGGTCATGCTTTTCGTTTTCGCAACGTGTCTTGCTTGGGGGGCGTACCTGTTCTACAATTCCGAAATTTCGGGGTTTTTCGAAGAAATGTATAATTCTGCTGCCCAGTTCCCCCTTGAAACGATTGAGGGGCAGCAGGAAATGCAGGAGATGATCATGAAGCGCATCAATGTGGAGATCGAGAGCGGATCGGAACTTTCGGGGGCGCTCACGCAATTTGGTCTTATCGTTGGAGCAGGCTTCTTCCTCCTTTTGCTCGGAAGTCTGATGAAGCTCATTGGTGCCGTTTTGTGCGCGACAACGCCAAAGTCCGTGGTACCTGCCGCTGCAGCGACCGCTCTCGCGCCGTGGATCAGCTGGTTTTTGTATCTGTTTCTCGGAACGATTCCGTCGCTTGCGTTTTTGTCGCTCGCGGTACTTCTCTGCGGGTTTTATTTTTGGACGGTCTTTTTGAGAAATACGTCGCTTGCAATCAACAGCATGCGGCTGGCGCTTGCGGGTCAGGTGTTTTGGAACTACTTTTGTTTCTCATTCCTGATGCTGTTTTTGTGCATGTTGTTTCAAATGCTTGGGCAGCAGACGACCTCGCCGGGGTGGTTTAAGTTTTATTCGCTCGCAACCTATACAAGCGGTTTCATGAGCGTTGGACTCCTCTTTTGCGCGCTTTGGCTCTACATGAGCGTGTTGTGGAGTCTCCCGAATGCAATATGGCGGATGGTGCGTTTTTGGAACGAAGAATAACGCCGTCCTTTTTTTACTCCCCCAGTTTTATTAGGGGAGCAAAATCTTTTTTGGAGTAAAACCATGAGTGACACTTTAAAGTTTGTGCGGGAAAACGCGCTTTTCACGGGTTGGGACTTTAGCACCGGCGCCGTGAAATGCCTCGCGTTCGACCTGAATGGCAACGTTCTGGCGGAGGCTCGTTTTCCCACCGACCTCTGGATGGGATCGGGGGAAGAGGAGGGCGCCATTGAGCTAAACCTTCTCCAGCTTGAGGGGCAGGCGCGCCAGACGACAAGAAGCATCGCGGCGCAGCTACGCGCTCAAAATCGTCTCGAGGATTGGACGGCAGGGGGAATCTCCGCCACGCACCACACTGCTGGGAGAATTGACTCTTCTGGCACACAAATCCGCCGCGCGATTTGTTGGAACGACCAAACGCTCACCAAGTACCACGCGATTGGCGTCGAGCGCTTGGGGGGAATGGAGGTTGTCGAGAGACTCATCGGCGCGCCGTGGGCGATTCGATACACGCTTTCCCACTTGGTGAAGGACGAGCTTCGGCTTTCGCAAGAGGATTGGTCGCGAACGAGGCGGATTCTGCCGCACGGATCGCTCGCGGCGGGGTTTTTGACGGGGAATTTCGACTCGATCAGCGTTTCGGCTGCCGCAAGCACGGGGATTCTCGACTTCCGAACAAGGACTTGGTGCAGAGATATGCTCAGCGCGTTGGAGTCCGAAGCATATCGAGCGCTTGCGTGGGAGCAGCTCCCGCCCATTTATGATGCGAATTGCCCCGTGGGTGAGCTTTCTTCCGACGCATACGGGTTTTATGGATCCATTCCGCGCGTCAGGATTTATCCTACGAGCGACGACCAACAGGCGGGACTCGTCGGCGGCGGCGCCGTGGAGGATGGGCAGGTCGCCATCGTTCTGGGGAATTCTGCCGTTGTCAATAGTTCGTGTGCGAAAATTCCCAATCGAGACATTAATCTCGACGTGATGGCGCTCAATTGGGGACCGTTTCTCCTCATGAGATGCTATAGCAACGGCGCGTTTTTCATCGATCGCGTGTGCGGATCGAATTTGGATTACGCCCAAATCGAGCAAGCCGCTCGGCGTTACGCTCCCGGCGCGGGAGGGGCGAGAATTCTCCCCTTCCTGGTCTCGGAGCCTTCCCTTGGCGTCCTGAAACCCTCACTCGAGTGGCGTGGCTCTGCCCCACAAGACGACGGCGCGAAATACAGAGCCTGCCTCGAAGCGCTCGCGTTCCTTATCGCCTTGGGTGTCGAGGAACACAAAAAAGCGGGACAGAAGATTCGTTCGATTTCCGTCTCTGGCGGCGTCGCGCGAAGCGATCTTATGTGCGAGATTCTCGCTTCCGTTTTGAATTTTCCTCTCATTCGTTTGGAGTCGGAGGAAGGGCCCGCATTGGGCGCCGCCGTCACGTCCCTCGCGGCGGAGGAGAATTTCTGGCGTGCCAAAAACGCACCCAATGGAGAATTTGAGCCATACTCGGTCGAGTCTGCCGTGCGAAAGATGGTCAAATTCAAGCGAACCGTCGCGCCAAACGAACAATGGGTGCCACAGTATCGTTCCTTGTTGAGTGCGTTTTGTGCCGATATTGAGAAGATAGGAAGCGATTGAGACCCGAGTGCTCCCTTGTTTTTAAGGCGCAATGGGTGGTGTATTGAAGGAGGTATTGGTTGGAGACGCTTATATCCCACGCGGGAATGCGCGTGTTGCAACATCTGGTTGGGTTCGAACCGAAGACCGTCGACCAGTTGATGAAGGAATTGCACGTCACGAGAACTGCCGTGGTCGAGCAGCTCAACGAGCTTTCGACTGCGGGATTTGTGGAGCGAGTCCCTGAGGAACCCCCTTTGGGTACTACCCCGAAGAGAGGGAGACCTCGATTCCGATACTACGCCACCTCCGGCGCCCTCGCGCGATTTTTCCCCGGCAATCAACATCTCTTGGTGCCTGCCGTCTGGTCCGCCATTGAAAAAATTGGAGGGCACGACCTTTTGGAGAGTGTGGTCGAGGCGACCGCTCAGGGACTTGCCGAGAATTGCCTCGCGGTCGGACTCCCGTGGCAAAAGAGGGTGCAGCTCCTCGTCTCGACGGGAGGATTTGACGATGTGGAATTTTGCGACGACGGCAGCGTGCTCGTCTCGAAACGCACTTGCAAAATGCACAGCATGTATGAGTCCTCCGGCACCGTCTGCGAGATTCATCTAAAGACGATTGCCAAAATCCTCGGCGCGCAAGTCGAACGCGTCGAATATCGCCACGACGACGCGCCTTGCTGTCGTTTTCGTTTGCGTGGCACGGAGACGGAGGGGGAATCTTCGCATTGAGCAAGCGCGCGACCGGGGGTGGGGCGGGCTTTTTTTCTTTTTTCTCTCACCCACTCTTGACGCCTCGCCAATCTGCCGATATAATAGTGTCAAGATGTCGGAGAGAAATCCACGTGGACGGTACGCTATTTTGAGAAGCGACTGAGAATCACATTTATCATGGTATACTCGTCCTCCTTTAAAATTCCCCCCAAAAAATCCAAAAAAATCTCTTCAACCCTTGCAAAAAATTTTTTTCAGTGTACAATGGTATTGTTGGTTTTATGGTTGTTTCAACTGGGATTTGAGGAGGATTCAACATGAAAAAGATGGCGTTTTTGTTCGGGATAAACAGTTATTCCCCACCGCTTTGGCCGTTTAAATATGCGCGTCAGGATGCGGAATTGGAGCTTTTGTCGAAACTCGAGGCGCTCAGCACGCAGCACGCGGAATTGTTTAAGGAATATCAAGAGACACTGATTGATTATTCGGAGAACTCACCTCAGGCGCAGAGTGTGGTGGGACGGATCATTTCGAACGGCGCGTCGTATTTTGGCGAGCGTGAGAAGCTCCAGAAGTTATACGAGTCCCAAATTCAGGCGATGCGAGCGGAGGGAGCGCGTGAGGAGGGGGCGAAGTTCCAAGCGGTGCGAAAGAAGTTGGACACTC
The DNA here is from genome assembly GCA_030527105.1 of Planctomycetia bacterium. Taxonomy (GTDB): domain Bacteria; phylum Planctomycetota; class Planctomycetia; order Pirellulales; family Thermoguttaceae; genus RGIG3701. The sequence goes on along the minus strand of JAUNBK010000137.1, from coordinate 152 downwards.
TGCTTCAGCGCTGCCGCGAAACGGGAATCACGCAGCCTCCAACGACGGTTGAGCAGGTGTGCCGACTGATACCGATGTTGCCTGACAGCCTCGCGGGCGACCGTTTGGTGAAGACGATCAACGGCGTGGAGTACGCATGGCGCTGGTGCCCG
>JAUNBK010000136.1:5724-7283 GCA_030527105.1 Planctomycetia bacterium | reverse complement strand
GGATCGTCCCGGTGGTCGTCCTTCTGGGGATCGACCTTCGATGGATCGTCCCGGTGGTCGTCCGCAGCCGCCCGGACGCCCGGGGGAAAATTATCGACCTGGACCGCGTCCGCCGCACTTCGCGCCCCCGCCGCCCCCACCCCCGCACCATACGCACCATGGACCGGGGCATTATCGTCCCTATTATCGCCCCTACTATTATTATGATCCCTATCGATATCATTATGGATACGCGCCGATTTATCGTCCCGTTTATCCATGGTGGTTGGATGCCGCCTATTTTGGCGCGGGTTTTGCCGTTGGGTATAGTGTGAGAGGCGATTCGAGCGTGTATTATTACTATCCAGAGTCCACGACGAGCAGCGAGCCAGTGGTTATCGATAATTCGACGATTATCATAAATGATGGCGAGGATGAGTTGTTCGAGCCGATTCCGATCGACGATCGAGGTCGTTCGATTTTGAATGATGATTTGAATTTGAGCGAAGATGCGGTTCAGGACGATGATTCGTTCCTCCTTCAAGACGCGCCTGCGGCACCTTCCATCACAAAGGAAGATGTGGATGCCGCTTGGAAGAAGATTCAGGAGGCGGACGAGAAATTTGGCAAGGGTGAGATTTCGGAGGCAATTTCTGCGTACGAAAGTGTGACGGAGGATTTGTCGTTGATTCCCGACCCGTGGTTTCGATTGGCGTTTGCCGAGTCGGCGAGAAATAATTACGACAAGGCAATGGACCACATGAATCGAGGGCTTGAGTTGTCGCGCACGTGGCCGGCGAGTCCGTTCTCGTTGGATTATATGTATCGCGGGGCGGATGAGCGAAAAGAAACGAACCTTCGCACGCTCCAGACCGCGACCAAAAACTCCCCCGACAATGCCGACCTGAATTTGCTCACGGGTTTGACGCTTTATTCCAACGGTCAGACCGAAGAAGCGAAGGTTTATTTGGAAAATGCGGGGAATTTGATGCCCGATTTGAAAGAATTTGTGGAACCGATGTTGAAAAATATTGAAGAAAGTGGTACAATGGAGACCGGTGGGGCAAAATAGTCCCTCAGATTTTATAATACTTCTCGTTGAAATTTCCCGCCGTCGGAGTTACGCACCACGCCTCACGAGACTTCGTGAAGATCGGAATTTTAGACGAGGGGTATCGTTGGAACTGCTTTTGTTCGGATGATTATCAATGATAAGTTTTTTTGATTTATTCCATTTCGTGGCGCGCTTGGCGACAGGCGCGTCCGTGGTTGTTTCTTGCTCTTTTGCGTTGGCACAAGGTGCGCCATATCCAGAGTCGCTCATTATCCCCGATAATTTTGAGGCGGTGCCTCTCGAGGACGATTCGTTCCCGCCATTCCAAGACGATGTGTCAGAGGGGGAACTGGCAGAGGATGATGCGGCAGAGGAAAAAGTTGAGGAGGAGGACGCAGCGCCCTCCCCGTTGCCACCTGAGGGCACCCCCATTGCGCCGGGGCTGCAAGACGAGCTTTTGATCCCCTCTCCGCCCACTCCAACTCAAGATTTAGCGTCCCCAGAGTTGCCCACTCCAGAGCTGCCC
>JAUNBK010000136.1:4084-5714 GCA_030527105.1 Planctomycetia bacterium | reverse complement strand
TCCAACGGCGCAGTCTCCCGCCCCCACAACACCTACGCTTGAGGAAACGCCAGCACTCGCGGAGAGTCATGCCGAGCCTGCGGGTGCCGCCGAGGTGGGAGAAATGCCAGCGCCAAGTCGCCCGAGGTCTATTCTCGTGCCGCCCGCCACGCCGATTGGGGCGGATTATTATCGTACGGCGCAAACGAATGGCGCGGGGGAAGAGAGAAAGGTCGCCTCCCCTCCGATTCCCTCTGCGTCGCGGAAATTGTTGGCGCAGCTCATCGAACTTCCTCCCGAGACGCTTGAAGGGGTTGAACGACTTACGCTGCAACAATATTTAAGCTCTCCCCGCTTTTTGGGGAATGAATCCCTCTTGCGCGCAGGTTTGGATTATTATTGGAAGTCGAGCAAGGCAGCAAGCGATTATGTTTATTGGACAAAAAGAGTGAATCTCCTCAAAGCGTTGATTTCCAAAGAGAGCGCGCCCGGGGAGCTTTTGAAGACGGCGCTGAATTCTGCCGAGATGAATCAATCGTGTGCTTTAGTCGCCATGCGCGCTTATGCAGTCGAGACGGCGCGCCAAGGGGGCTTCGCACACGAGATTTGGCCTCAAACTCCCCCCCACGCGGGTTCGTACCACACGAATTATCAACATTCCGACGCCTACGCGAATACGGATTTGGCGTACATGGATCAAATCATAACTCTCCGCTATGAGCAAATTTCGCGAGCCGCCGCCGCGTATCGCTCCGCCGAGTATTTGCTCCAAGAAATCGCGTCGCATGGGTCGAGTCCCTCGGAAATTCTTTCCGCCTTGGATGAAATGAATTTGCGTCGGAATTATTTTATGGGTTCTGTCCTTGAATATAACGAGGAGATTTTAGATTACGTTTTGCGCGTGAGTTCTCGGCGTGGAGCGGAGTTGGCGAGATATTTGGCTGTTTCAGATCCGATGATTTCGGAGGAGGAATTTTCTCCGCCCGTCACTCCCCCCGTTACGGTCGATGAGGTACGTCGTGCGGAAGCCTCCACCCCAACGTACGTTTCGCCTGGCGGGACACTCGCCCCACCGGTACTTCCAGAGACTCCCCCCCCATCGGCAGACGAAACCTCGCCCTACCTCCCAAATACGGAGTTCGAAGGGACTTTCTCCGCCCCAGAGCCTGCGCCCCCTATCGAAATTCCTGGGACTTTAGAGGAAACCCCGCCGTCTGGAAGTGGTTTTACTCCTATTGGAGGCGCAACGGGGAGTACCTCTACGCTCCCTGTCGTTCCTCCGCTCCCCCTCTCTACACCGAGTTCGACTGCCCCGACAAATCCAGCAAGCCCGGTTCCCCCGCCGAATCCGGCAGGTCCAGCAAGTCCGGCACCCGCGACGTCCCCAATCGAGCCAAGTCCAACTCCTGCGGAGGGTGTGTCGTCTGCCGTCTCACCCTCGAATGCAGCGTCGGGGTCGTATTTTGCAGCGCCGGAGTGCGTCTATCCACCAGTGGAGTATTGCGCGGGACTCGCTCCTCAGACCACGTTGGACTCTGCGCCAGTGGACGAGATGCCGTCCGTTTTGGTTCAGCCCGTCCCGCAAGCTGTTTCGCAATCCGTCCCGCAAGCAGTCCCGGAGTCTGTTCCGCAATCGCTCTCGCAAGTCGTC
>JAUNBK010000136.1:0-4074 GCA_030527105.1 Planctomycetia bacterium | reverse complement strand
GGTGGCTTGGGTGGTGGCTTGGGCGGCGCGAGTGGCGCGGTGGAATTGCCCCGGACGCTGTCGCTCAAAGACGTGCTTGAACGAGTTTCTCACGCCAATCGTGAAAAGGGTGTGGATCTTTATTGGCGATATTTCGTGCTTCAGTCGCGTCGTTCGATTTTGGAGCGCCATTTGAACGTTGCGGGGAAGGTTGCGCACCGGATTTTTAACGATTCCGCGTCGCCCGAGGCGGGGAGAGTTGGATTGGTCGCGGAGGGACACTCGCTTCTTCTTCGTGCCGAGCTTTTGGAGTTGGAGATCGAATCGTGGAAAAGATTTAAGGAGTTGAACGCTTTGTGTCCGCAGCCATTTTTGTCTCGTGGCTCCAATCCGACGCTTCCTCTCGCGACGACCAGCCCCAAAACGGAGAATTTCGAGGTTCGTTTGGACATTGCCGCTGCTTCGGATCGACACTCGATATTGCGTCCGAAGGCACGGCATTTGGAATTTTGCATATCGAAATTGCCCACCGCTCACGCCGCGCTGGAGCAGACACTTTCGCTTCTTCTGCCAGAGGAAAGCGAGAGCGACAAATTGGTGCGCGAAACGTCCTACGCCGAGATTGGAACTCTTTTTCAAACCCTGCGGAGTGCGCGAGACGTGAGCAGAGGGTACTTGCGGCTCCTCTACAATATTAATGTATTGCAATCTTCGTGTATTTTGCATACGTCCAACGCCTCGGATTCTGCGTTGAGTTTGTCGAAAAAGATGTCCTCGTCCGACGCACTCGACCCCGGGGCGTAGGCGACACATTGAAGCTGGGGCTTTTTGAAATTTCACGCAGAATCACAATAAGCCATAAAAAGCGCAAAAACTGCCCCTTTTCTCGGAAAATCTCATGTTTTTTGAGAAAAATTTCCTAAAAAGCGCCCGCCGACGCGAAATTGGTGTTATATTAAATTGAAAGGATTTTTTTGGCACAGGGATTGTATTCATGCACACCGCAAAACAATTTATCATCGGACCGGGGCATCGTTTTTTGGCAATCAGTCGAGCGATGGAGTCGATTGATCTCACGGAAGTCGCGACTTTTGCCGCGCACGACGGAGAGCTAATTCACACCAATGCGAACGGTTTTAGTTGGAATTTTCACCCTCTGGCGTCGGGGCGATATTGTTTGAGTCGAACCGCTTGGCTCTGCGATCTTTTCGAAAAATTCCCTCGCGAGTGTGTCCTCACTCATGGTGTGATTATCGAGAAACCATTGTTGAACGATTATTCTTGCCACCCGATCTCTCTTTTTAAGCACTTGGATCGACTTGGTTTTTGGCGCGCGGGTCTAGAAGTTATGCGTCGTCTTCTCCTCTCGCACGCAGAGAATAAAAACGAGTCGGGAGTGATACCGGTTTTGCGTACGATTGCGATTGATGGCGGGGCGGAAGCCGTCCGTGTGTCGGATTTGAGCGCGGTCGTGGATCAAATCGGCACGAGACGCTTCGCCACGCTTTTGGATCAGCTTCTTGGGAACTGCGCGACAGCCGTATCGAGCGATCTCCCCTCAAGTTTGCTCATTGGCGCGCTTTTAGACACACTTCCGATCGAATGCCGAGCGGAGATTTCGTTCACGACAGGTCTCGGTTTTTCGTTTGAAAGATTCGCTCGTCTCCTTTTTATAGGGAGCGACGCGGCAGAGAAAGATCGCGTCCAGAAGCAATTCAACCTTCCGATCCTCTCGGCAAATTCTTCGAATTCCGACGACGTTCTTCCCACGCTGAGGAATCGTTGGTCGATGTTTTGGGCGACGCTTCTCGAGCAAAATCGCGAGCAAGAGTGGGGTGCGCTTGCGCTTCTCGACAACACGCAATCGTTGAGCGACCTCTCCAAATTGGGTCGTCGATATTTTCGCGAGCTGGGTTTGGAAGAGATTTATCAAAAGATGCGCGAGTGCAGGCAAAATGGCAATGGAAAAGAGATGTACCAAGTTTTTCAAGCGCGCTTGGACTCTCACGACGAGGCGCTTCGCGTGGTGGCTTCGTTTCTTCCGCCGACGGAATCTCGCTCTGAGCGCACACCCGTGGCGGATGAGAAAATGAAGTCGTATCTCGCCGCCGTCTCCGATTCGTTCCATGGGAATCCTATTGCGCAATTTCATTTGCACGAGCTTTTCGACGAGATAGCGAACGATGCTTCTCCCGACGAACGCGATGTGGCGTGCGATATTCTTCTCCGCGAGGGAGTTCGGCAGTGGAACGAACAGCGCGCGCAGGTCTCCAACGCTTCGTGGAAGAGTATCGAAAATCAAATCGACACTCTTTCCGACGTGCTCAACCTTTGGGGAGAGGCGCAGCCGCACGCGAACGAAATGCATTCTAAGTCAAATGATTTTAAATCAGAGGAATAGAAAGGGACACGACATGCCGTACCTCCTTGCTCACGATTTGGGCACCTCCGGCAACAAGGCTGTGTTGTATGATTCTTGTGGAAACTTAATAAAAAGTCGGACGCATTCGTACCCACTTTTTATATCGAATGGGAATTGGGCGGAACAGCGTGCGGAAGATTGGTGGGAAGCCGTTTGTCTCACCACGCGCGAGCTGCTTGAAGGAATAAATCCTGCGGAAATCGCGGCAGTCTCCTTCAGCGGGCAGATGATGGGGTGCCTTTGCGTCGACGAAAAGGGGACGCCCCTGAGAAACGCGATGATTTGGGCGGATTTGCGCTCCACGAAGGAGGAGCAATTCGTACGATCCCAAATCGAAGAGGAACGATTCTACAAAATCACGGGGCATCGAATCAGCCCGGCGTATGGCGGATTCAAATTTCTGTGGCTCAAGAATAACGAGCCAGACATTTATCGAAAAACCTTCAAAACGCTCAACGCGAAGGACTTCATCCTCTTTCGTCTCACGGGGAATTTTCTCACGGAATTCTCCGACGCTTCTTCCCTCTGCCTCATGGACTTGAATCAATTTGAATGGTCGGACGAGATTCTTGAAATTTGCGGCTTGGACAAGAAAAAAATGCCCGAGCTGCGGCGTTCGATAGACTTGGCGGGGTACGTCTCGCGCGAGGCAGCGGCGCAAACGGGTTTGTTGGAGGGAACGCCCGTCGTCTGCGGTGGGGGAGATGGTTCTTGTGCCGCTGTGGGAGCAGGGTGCGTCAAAAAAGGTATCGCGAATTGCGTCTTGGGGACGTCTTCCTGGATTTCTATCACGAATCCGACTCCGATTTTCGATCCCGAAATGACGACGTTCAATTTCGCGCACATCGTCCCCGGCTGTGTGATGCCGACTGGCACGATGCAATGCGGGGGCGGCTCCCTCAGTTGGGTTGCGCAAACGCTCAATGCGGAGTATGAAGAAATCCGCACGAGTGTGCGAGAAACTTCGCCCGGTGCAAAAGGTTTAATTTTTCTCCCGTATCTCATTGGCGAGCGATCGCCCCGGTGGGATGCCGACGCGCGCGGGGCGTTTATTGGTCTCACACTAGAACACGGGCGAGGAGAAATGGTGCGCGCCGTCTTGGAGGGTGTCGCGATGAATCTCGATGTCGTTCTCAACGTCTTCAGACGCTACGAGTCGATCGACGAGTTGGTCGCAATTGGTGGCGGCGCGAGAAACGACGTTTGGCTCCAAATTTTTGCCGACGTTTTTAATGCGCGAATGATAAAACCAAACTACCTTGAGGAAGCGACCTCCATGGGCGCAGCAATCACGGCGGGCGTTGGCGTCGGGCTGTTCGATTCGTTTGACGTTGTGGATATCTTCCTGAAGCGCGACGAGGAGTTTGTTCCCAACGCGCAACACGCCGTTTTTTACGAGCAGATCAAGCCGATTTTTGACGAGTGCTACCACAATTTAAAGGGAACGTTTGGTGCCATTTCGCGTGCGAGTTCTAATACTTCGCGTTGAAATTCCCCATTCCGTCCGCCGTCGGAGCTACGCACCACGGCTCGCAAAGCGTCGCGTCAAACGGCAATTTTAAAGGAGAACGAGTATATAAAACCTTCCTCCTGCTGTGTCAAAAAAAGAAACATTACTCGAACGGAGTGAGCATTTCAAAAGCAACAGTGTTTTTGTCAAGGGGTACCGGTTG